>NZ_JAMYSA010000199.1:0-5847 GCF_040321735.1 Mesorhizobium sp. M0293 | reverse complement strand
TATCGCCAGCTTTGTCGATCACCGGCAAGCAATCGGAATGCGCTTCCGCACGGAGGTGCGCACGCTCAAGTCGTTCTGTCGCTTCGTCGGCGACAGACCTCTGCCGGAGGTGACGGCCGACCGAGTGTTGGCCTTTCTGGCGGGACGCGGCCCGGTGACCCGTTTCTGGGAACGAAAGCATTCTGTTCTGGCGGGCTTCTATCGGTTCGCGATGGCCCGGGGGCATACAAACATATGGCCGTTGCCACGCGCCGTCCCCAAGCCGACGGAAGCCTTCGTTCCCTATATTTACTCCCGTGAGGAGATCGGTCGTTTACTCGACGCCGTCGTCCTGATCGACCATCCTCGCTGTCCTATTGATCCGGACACATACCGAACGCTCCTGCTTCTCCTTTACGGCGCGGGGCTTCGCCTTGGAGAGGCACTGTCCCTCACCTTAGCCGACGTCGACCTCGAGGAAGGGGTCCTGTGCGTCCGCGAGAGCAAGTTTTACAAGACCAGACTGGCTCCGATCGGCCACGACCTCATGCGCATCTTATCCCGGCACGCTTCTCGCCGCCGCGAAGGCCAGTCTGCAGAATCCCTCTGGTTCCTCACGCGCCAGGGCGCCCCTGTGACCCTGCAACACGCTGAGAGGATGTTCTGCCGATTACGCGTCAAAGCGAATGTCGTGTGCGCCGGCGCCGGGCCGCGACATCAGCCTCGCTTGCATGACCTTCGTCACAGTTTTGCAGTTCACAGCCTCCTCTCCTGGTATCGCCAAGGCGCCGACGTCCAACGGCTCCTGCCCAAGCTCTCCACCTACCTTGGCCAGGTCAACATCTCGGGCACGCAGCGATACCTAACCCTAACCCCGGACCTTCTGCGTGAGGCCAGCGCGCGCTTCGAGCATTACGCCATGGAGATGCCCAATGCGTGACGAGGCGCTCCTTGGCCCCTGGATCCGGCGGTTCCTACTCGAACACGTGATTGCCGAACGGAATCTCGCCCGCAACACCCAGCAGGGTTACCGCGACGGCTTATGTCAGCTTCTCCCGTTCGTTGCGAAGCGGGTCGGCAAGTCCATTGATCGCCTGAATGTCGTCGATTTATCGGCCGAGCTAATCCGCGCCTTCTTGACCGATATCGAAGTGACGCGTCGATGTTCGATCGCCACCCGCAATCAACGTCTTGCCGCCGTTCGGGCGTTCGCTGGCTTTGTCGGCGAGCATAGCCCCGTCCACATCGAATGGTCGGGCCAGATCCGTTCGATCCCGTTCAAGAAGACCGATCAGGCGGTCGTTCCTTACCTCGAAAAGGCGGAGATCGACGCCTTGCTCGCCGCTCCAGATCGGCGGACAGAGCAGGGTCGGCGCGACTACGCCCTGCTGCTGTTCCTCTACAACACTGTGCGAGAGCGTCAGAGGCGGTCGGCGTCAAGGTGGCGGACCTGGACCTGAACGCCCCCAGTGTCAAAATCCATGGCAAGGGCGGCAAGCAGCGATACTGCCCATTGTGGACCGCCACCGTCGTCGAGTTACGGGCACTCGTCGCTGACGGAGCCCCTTCTCGATCCGTCTTCCTCAATCGCTGCGGCCAACCCATCACTCGCTTCGGGATCCATACCGCCGTCGAGCGTTATGGCCTCAAGGTCGTCGCCAAAATGCCGTCGTTGGCAACAAAGCGCGTAAGCCCTCACTCCATCCGCCACACCACGGCGACCCATCTCCTGCGCGCCGGCGTCGACATCAACACAGTCCGCGGATGGCTCGGGCACGTCTCGCTGGACACCACGAACGTCTATGCAGAGGTCGACTTCGAGACCAAGGCTAAGGCGCTCGAAAAATGCGAGGCGCCGAGTCTCGGCAAGATCCCAAAACGATGGCGTGATCAACCGGCGCTGATGGACTTCCATCGGTCCCTGTAACCCGCTTTGTTATGTGGCGCTCGGCGTCCTCATCGGCCTGCCACCTCTGGCCCGCGGCGGCCGACGCCACATCTCTACCGAAGCCACATTACGCACCCGGCTCTTCCCGAGGGTAACCCGCGTCATATCCGTGCCTGCGCCCAAGTTCGAGTGATGCGCGGAGTTGGCAGGGGGAAGCGCGCCGTCAGGGTCTCGAACTCCGACCAGCCCATGCGCCGTCCCTTGCGGGGTACCCCTGTCCGTCTCTTGCTTCTCGCCGCTCTCAAGGACGCCAGCCCGCAACCACAGCCCAATGAGCCGTAGGATACGAGGATCAGCGATTCTGTGCGCCACCATCCGCAGCAGCCACTCGTGGTCGACCGAGTCGAAAAGCTGCGAATGTCGGCATCACCCAGGTCACACGCTGGCTCATGATTGCTGTATGCAGGGCATCAAGCGCCATGTGGGGGCTCCGCCCCGGCTGGAAGCCGGTAGGAGAACCCCAGGAAGTCAACCTCGTAAACAGCACTCAGCACCTCGGCCACCGCGCTTTGGACGATCTTGTCTTCCAGCGCCGGCACCCCGAGAGGCCGTTTACCGCCATCGGCTTTGGGAATGTAGACCCGCCGCACCGGCTGTGGCCGGTAGCGATCGGTGTGAACCCGTTCGCAGAGATCACGGATGTTATCCGTCGCCCCTCTTCGTACTTCGCCACGGTCATCCCATCGACCCCAGCACTCGCATGTCGCCTCTGTCGCCGAAACGCCCGGTAAAGGGCTTCTTCGTCGACGTGGTGCAGCAGGGCCGTGAACCGGGTTTGGGGCAGCCTGCTTGGCCGCCGCGTTCACCCGCTCGAGGTTCAGCGGCAAGGCAACCCGGCTCTGTGTCCGGACCTTGGCCTCCTCGCGCAGGCTCCCCTCAGGCTGGTCCCTTCCCTCCATTCGCCTCGTTTCCTTCGACGGCTTCACGGGTACTATGAACCAGTCCGACTCCCGACCTCAGCTCGGACGGCAGCTCTGACAGTACCTTGCTGCTGTCCCCCGCTGGAGACCAATCCAGCGGACCCGGTCAGGCCTCTCATGTTCCGATGATTGTCAATGACCACGGAATCGGGACCCTGTTTTTTCGCGCAAAAGGGGCTCTGACGCATATGTGGAACGGCCCGGTTGGCAAGGTATTTGTCGCGTAAATCGCCGTCGGACGGTGCAGTCATATGTCCGGCCTGTCGTCGCGGTCGTTGACCGCTGGCCACGATGAGATCCGCGATGCCGATTGCCTAATCACTTTCACGCGCTCGGATGGCGCATTGCGTCAGACGGTCTAATCGGTATCGAGGTGGCGTCCCTCGGGGTCATCACACGTTGGCACCTTGCCGCTCTATCCCGGCATCAGCATGCCAGAATCCCTTTTGTTCTATGCTCGCGTCATGATCAACGGTGCCTGATAGGTACCGCCTTTGGCGAGAAGCGCCCATATCGTCCGTGCCATCTTGTTGGCCAGCGCCACGGCCGCGACCTTGTAGGGCCGACGCGCCATCAAAGAAACGACCCAGGCGGGGAGCTTCACGCCACGACGTGCCTGTTTCAAGATCGATGTCGCCCCGACGATCAGCAATGTTCGCAACTGCTTGTTGCCTTGCTTCGATATTCTGCCGAGCCGCTCCTTGCCGCCGCTGGAGTTGGCCCTCGGCGTGATCCCGATCCAGGCCGCCAGATCGCGTCCCGTTCTGAAGGCTGCGGGATCATGGATGGTTGCAAGGACCGTCGCGGCGATGATCGGACCAACGCCGGGGATGCTGGTGAGCCGTCGAGCGGTTTCGTCGTTCTTCACGGCGGCAACGATCTTCGTGTCGAGCGCTTCGATACGAACCGTCAGCCTCTCGATTTGCTCAGCCATCTCCAGGAGTGCTGCTCGCGCTGCGGATGGAAGGCGGGCATCGTCGCCGTCGCGTAGAATGGCGATGAGTTTGGCGATGCTGGCCATGCCGGTTGCGGCGATGATCCCCAGCTCGGCCATATGAGCGCGCATCGCGTTTGCCGTCTGGCTCCGCTGGCGCACAAAAAGCTCCCTGGTCTTCAGCACCATTCCCTCCGCCTGCTCTTCCGGCGATTTGATCGGCACGAAGCGCATGGTCGGACGCGTTACCGCCTCGCAGATTGCCTCCGCATCGGCTGCGTCGGTCTTATTGCGCTTCAGATAGGCTTTAACATAAGCCGGCGGCATAATCCTCACGGTATGGCCGAACTCGCCGATAGCGTTCGCCCAGTGGTGCGCGCTGGCACAGGCCTCCATGCCGATGAGGCAGGGTTCAAGGCCGCTGAAGAAGTCAAGCATCTGCGATCGCCGCATGGCGCGCCGGACAACAACGCGACCATCTTCTGTAATGCCGTGGACCTGGAAGACCGACTTGGCCAAGTCCTGACCGATTGTGGTAATCTTTTCCATGGAACGGTTCCTTCTGTTTCGTGGCGACAGGCATCATCACGATAGGCACCTTCGATGCCGGTTCGAAGGGCCGTTCCACACCATCACTCTCGCTGCGGCCACAGCCTAAGTTGCACCGATGAGGCGCGCCTGGAGCAGATCAATCTTGGCGCGGCCGTACATTTGGCGCTTGATGAGTTTAAGCTTGGTGATCTGGCCTTCGGTCTGGCCATTCGACCATGGAGAGATAATGGCGTTGCGGACTGCGGCGATGTCCTTTTGGACCCCGTTTGCAAAGGAGCCGACGAGGCTTGCCTTCGCGCCCTCGAGCCAAGCGTCCAGTTTTGCGACCGCCTTTGATCGGATCATCTGCTGAAAGTCGTCGATCAGCGTTCGCGCGATGGTCAGGTCAGGCACATTGCTCTCGATTGCCGCGACCAGCAGGGCGTCGGATTTGGACAGGTCGTCGCGCGCCAGCGTCATGAGCCTGGCGATGCTTCGTGCCGAAGGCGTGCGGGCAAGTGCGCTTTGATCGGCCCTTTCAGCAAGGCGTCGGCGCCGCGCCTATTCAGAGACGACGCCGATCTGGCCACGAAAGCCTTTCTTACGCATTTCGCGCCAGAGCGCCGAAGCATTGCGGCGCCTTGGTCCCAGCGGCCGTCAAGCCAGGGAAGCCATTCCTCGAGCGAACTCTGCCGGACGCGGAACATGTCGGAGCGCTGACCGCGCAGGACGCAGCGGACGAGCTTGCGGCTAATGTCCGGTACGCTTGACGATCTGCTTGATCGGCACACCCTGCTTCGACAATTCCAGAATGGCCTCGTTTGTCTCCTGGCGAGCCGCTCGGCATAGGTGAGAAGCTTTGGATCGATGATTGTGCTGCCTACTGTCTTTCGGATATGCCGCATGGACTTGCTGACTGCATCAAGGAAGCGCGGCTGGCGTTTTCCATCAGATGCCAGCGGTCGGCCACCTGATCGGCATGAGGCAAGGCCTTGGCGATCGCCTCGCCATATCCGCCACCCCGATCGCGAGCGACAGTCACAATGGAAGGATGATTCGTCAGCCAAGCCTGCGAATGTCGCCTGTTCGCGATCAGGCAGCAATGTCACTGGCCTGCGGCGCTCAAGATCGCAGACAATCGTCCCGTATCGTTGGCCGCGCCGGAACGCGAAGTCGTCGATGCCGATGATGGCGAGCTTGTCGCGCGGCGGTTCAGTCCGGCGGCGCACGACACGCAACAGGGTATCGTTGCTCACCGGCACCATCAGGCGATCGGCAAAGGCTGCGGCAGGCCTCCGCCTAGCGCCAGTCCTAAGTGATGAACGATCGTCTCAAGGCGTCCGGTTCTCCGCGATAACGGGGCTAAAACATCGGCGCCAAACCGCTCGGCAAAAATGCGGCGGCGGCAAAGAACGGCGTCGCACCAGAAACGGCGAACCGTCACCCGCAAGACCACCCGCCGGCCGGCGATGGGCAGATCGGCGGCTTGCCGCAGATATCGGCTCTGGGTCCGGCGTGAACTCGTCCCGCAGCAC
>NZ_JAMYSA010000198.1:0-5896 GCF_040321735.1 Mesorhizobium sp. M0293 | reverse complement strand
CTATCCGCAGGATTACCGTCGAACAGGGCATCGAACCGCGGGATTTCTCTATCGTCGCGTTTGGTGGCGCCGGCGCTATGCACGCGGCCTTTCTCGCAGAGGCCTTGGAAATCACTGACGTCGTAGTGCCGCCGCACGCGGGCGTATTCTCCGCCTGGGGGATGTTGCATTCGCCCATGCGCCACGATATCGCGGTTCCATTCAACAAATTCATAAAGGATGTCGAGGAATGTGAGATTTCTCGCAGATTCGAAGAACAGTCAGAGCTTGCAAAAGCTCATTTGGACGCGGAAACAGGCGGTAAGGCCGACATACGCTACCAATACCTTCTCGATCTGCGATACGATGGACAGGAGTATACTGTCACTGTGGAACTCCCGCAAAATAGGACGTCGGTTCACCAAATTTCCGAGATTTTCCATCAAGCCTATAAACAGCGTTACGGTCATTCCCATCCTGATGCGTCGATAGAGATCGTCGCATTGCGCTTGGTCGCGACCGCTCCCATGGGAAATGGCGTTGCCGCGGATACATTCAGCACGCGAACGACAGAACTGAAGTTCACAGAACGCGATGTGATGTTCGGCGGCAAGTGGCTGAAAACGCGCGTCTTCAACAGCGAAGACTTGTACCAAGGTGACGAGCTGGATGGTCCGCTTATTGTCGACGCCGGTCTTTCCACCACTGTCGTTCCTCCCGGATCGCGTCTCGCTATCGAGGCCAAAGGGATTATACGCATCGTCGTAGGGCGACAAAAAAGTAAATTTTGAATTCCATGTTTGAAATTGCTCATAAACGACTGATACCCACCGCAGAGGTCCGTTGTTTGCGCTGAAGCAAGAAACTAGATTTGACGCCCCGCGAGCAAAGCCCTCGGCAGGCACTGAACGTCCTGCTTGTCCATTGCGTTGTCGAGATCGGCCTGACTCTTGGCCAGGCCGGTCTCGATCTCATCCGCCAGCTCATCAACATTCGTCGCGGGATAGCGTCGGCCGCCACCATTTCGCGACTGACCGTGGAAAGGGAACGGCGCCAGAGCCAAGCGTAACCGCCCGGTTGTCACCGCCTGCCGGCTATCGTCGTGATGGCTCACGTGTTTAGCGACGTCGTTTGCGAAGCAGCTTTACTTCGACAGCGGCGTGAATGCCCTCGTTGGGGCGTGCCGTGGTGATGAGGGTGAGCATAACGGCGGCGCGGTCGGCGACACGCTGGGAACCGGCGAAGGTCCAGTCGCGCCTTCCCGGCCGTTCCCCATATCAGTTTCGAAGTGGCCACCGAAGATTTGATATTAGCCGGTTCCGCGACCACCGCTAAGCTAAGAAAAAATGGATCTATGGATGGATCTAGAGCGGGGGACAAAATCAATCACGGATGTAGTTACGTGATTGAGACCAATATCTGCAAGGCACGAACGGCGTGGTCGCGAATCCTTCATCTAAATGGATGTGCTGAATGGATGCGGTGGCTTTGCCGACGCTGGCCATCACGTGCACAAGTCGGAGATATCCATGGAAGTAAGACGTCGGTCGCAGCGGAAAGCGTAACGGTTGTGAGATGCCGACCGCAACACGCCCGCACTATGATTGCCGAGGCGTGAATCTCACAAACGAACCCTATTTTGGAAAGACCCGCCGCATGACGGTCCCATCAATCGCCAATCCTGACCTCGCTCCATTGTTCCACAACTATCCGCGCTGGGACCTACCCGACTACCGCCGGCACGGCTTCCACAATTTCCACACCACGATGCGCTACGCGATGTCGCTACGCGCCCCCCGCGTCCTGCCGCTCAGGAAGCAGATCAACTGGACCATCGGGGACCGACCCGAAGTCGCACGGTTCCTCGCCATGCCGCATTTCTCGGCCTTCGTCGTGGTGCGCGACGAGCGCATCCTCTACGAGCGCTATGCGCCGGACTTCGGGCCTGACAGGTGCCATCCCATCATGTCTATCACCAAGACGACACTCAACCTGATGCTCGGCCGCGCGGTGGCCGACGGTCTTGTCAACCTCGACGACCAGGTACGCACCTATCTGCCGGAGATCGGGACGGGCTACGCCGAGGCGACCATCAAGGCCGTCGCCGACATGAACATCGCCAACGACTACACCGAGGACTACAGCGACCCGAGTGCGACGGTCCACCATTGTGATGCCGCCAACGGCTGTAGCCTGCCCCCGGAGGGTCAGAAGGAGGAGACGACCCGCTCCGTCATCTGCGGCATCACCGGTGGCGACCTGGCGAATCGCACCGGCCACGCCCTTTACAAGACGACGAACAGCGATGTCATCGGCTGGATTATCGAGCGCGCCAGCGGCCGGGCGCTGCGCGATTGGCTGATCGAGATCGTCGAAGCGGCCGGCATCGAGGGATGCTTCCACATCACCTGCGACCGCGAGGGTGTGCCGCTGCTCAGCGGTGGCGCCTGCCTCTCAGCCCGCGATCTCGCGCGCTATGGCCTTCTGTTCGCGCGCAGCGGCGAGGGCATCGACGGCAGCCGGGTGGGCGATGCCGCTTTCATCCAAGAGACGCGCCGCAATCCCGGCCCTCCCATGCCGAAGCCGCGCGACTGGATGCGCTATAGCCGCCAGCTGACGACCGACGGCACCTGGCTCGGCCACGGCGGCTACGGCGGTCAGTACATGCTCGCAAATCCTGACACCGGCATCGTCGTCATCTACTTCAGCGTGCTCGAGAACACGGGCGACCCCGACCCCGATCCCAACTTCCAAGGCCCTCTGGTGAAGATGATGGCAAAACTCGCCGCGGAGGTTTGAGCGGGTTGTCGGCCTGCTGGAGCATTCACTAAGAAACGAAACCAAGCAAAGGGGAAATACAATGATAATGAATCGACGTGATATTCTCAAGGGTGCCGCAGGTTCGTCGGTTGCCTTTGCTGGACTGAGCTGGTCCAGCCTGCAGGCGATCGCGCAGGAGACAAAGACGAACACGCTGACTTGGATTTGGGACATAGCGTACCAGAACATGAACCCAGCCATTGCCAATGCGGCCGAATTCTATGTGCTAGGCAGCGTTTACGAGACCCTCTTTGCCTACAAGGACGGCAAGGTCCTGCCGAAACTGGCGACCACTTGGGAGGGCGCAGAGGGCGGCAAGACCTGGACCGTCAAATTGCGCGAAGGGGTAACGTTTCACGACGGCTCGCCGCTGAATTCGGCGGCGGTCAAGAAGTCGTTCGAATATACGCGTGATCTTGGGAAGGGCTTCAGCTACCTAATTCCTGGTCTGGAATATGTAGACACGCCGGACGAACATACCGTCGTCTTCCTTTTCAAGGACGTCATCGCCTTCGATCTCGTGGCGAGTGGATTTGGTTTCGTGATCGGCCCGGCAGGCATCGACAAGGGCGACGAATGGCTGAACCAGGGCAATGCGATCGGCACTGGGCCCTACAAGTTGAAAGAGTTCCAGCAGGGAAAGCTAATCGTCCTCGACAAATTCGAAGACTACTGGGGCGGATGGAAAAGCGGCCAGATCGACCGTGTCCTTCATCCCTATGTGGGCGAAGTGTCGACGCGCATTCAGATGATCCGCTCTGGCGAAGCAAACATTTGCCCTCGCATTCCCGCTACGCAGATCGAGAGCCTCAGGGCTGAGCCCAATGTTTCCGTCGCGGATATTCCTAGCTGGCGCACACAATTCTATATGATTAACACCCAAAAATATCCCACAGACAATCTGAAATTCCGACAAGCTCTGTTGTCCCTTTGGGATCACGAGTCGGTATTGAAGGACGTCTTTCATGGCATCGCCAAAAAGCCGGTGGGTCCCGTCGTATCGACTTTGTGGGGTCACGGAACATACGACGTGGGCACATATGACCCACAAAAGGCGCTGTCACTCCTTGAAGAATCGGGCGTTCCTAAGAAGGATTGGAAGATAAAGGCGCTGTACTACGCCGGCAATCAAGAGCAGATTGATGCAATAGAGCTGTTCCGCGCCAACGCCGAGGCTGTCGGACTTGATGTCGAGCTTGAGCTTGAGGCGGTTGCCACCAGCTACAACACCAAGGCGCGGTCTCCTGAAACCACCGGTCACCTGAACGCGATGGTATGTTGGCCAAGTTATCCCTCTCCACAGGACTTTTTGGGAATGTTTAAGAGCGAAGAGAAACCCGTCTGGAACTTCTCCTATTACCACGATGAAAAGTACGACCGCCTGGTAGGCGAGGGCTTCAAATTGGAAGGTGTCGACAAAGACGCTGCGGCTAAGGCCTATATCGCCGCCCAGGATAGGGTGATGCAGAACGCCGTCGCCATCTTCTATGCCGATGTTGACCGGGTCATCGCCTATTCCTCCGATATCAAAGGAATGGAACAAGCCAACAATCCCGCCTACGAATGGATCTCCCTCTACAGCCTGAGCAGATAGGCGGCCTTGCTAGGCGGAAAGTAGCGGGAGGATATCACGGCTATGGCAGTGCACTTGGTTCAGCGACTATTGATGATCGTTGGCGTCGTACTTGGCGTCGTCACTATAATGTTCATCCTGAGCCGAGTGCTCGCCCCCTCACCGGCGGAGTTGATGCTGGGGCAGCGGCCCTCCGCTGAGATGACCGCCAAGATGAATGACGAACTCGGACTCAATCGGCCGCTCGCGGTTCAATATCTGGGTTTCATTGGCAATGTGCTGCGTGGAGAATTGGGCAATAGCCTGCTCACCGGACGGCCCGTGCTGTCGGAGGTACGCGAGCGGTTAGGCGCGACGTTCGAACTCACTACATTGGCGATGGTACTCGTTCTGCTGATGGGCGTTCCGATCGGAATTCTTTCCGCTGTAAGGCAGAACTCGATCATCGACAATGTGGTCCGGACGGTCTCGGTTGCGGGCGTCGCGATCCCCTCGTTCATCCTGGCGATGTCACTGCAGCTCCTCTTTTACGGCGCGCTCGGATGGCTGCCGCTCCAAGGTCGGGTGGATACTTCGATCCTTTTGAATAACCCGATCAGGCCGATCACCGGCCTGTTCCTTATCGATGCCCCTCTTACCGGCAATTGGGAGGGTTTCACGAGCGCTCTAGCACACATAGCCCTACCACTTCTCACCTTGACCATCCTGCTACTTGCTACCGTGACACGCATCACGCGCAACATGATGATTGAGGTTCTGAAGGAGGAATATATTCGGACGGCGTTCGCCTATGGTCTGCCGAAGTCCATGATCTATTATCGATATGCGTTGAAGGCCACCCTCATACCGATTCTGACGGTCGTTGGATTGACCTATGGCTACCTTCTGGGCGGTGCCGTTGTTGTCGAGTCTGTCTTCGACTGGCCAGGTCTGGGTGCCTTTGTGGTTTCATCGATCGCGCAGAACGATTACCCGGCCTCGCTCGGCGCCACGCTCTTTCTTGCCGGCACATACCTCCTGGTCAATCTGATCGTCGACCTTCTGTATGCGGTCGTCGATCCCCGGCTCAGAACAGCGTAATGGAGATGATGATGCGACCCGATGTCATCGAGTGGCCCGGCCGGCTAATCGGTGCAAGAGCATTCTTCGGACAGCACCGGCTGTTTGTTTTTGGCGCGGCCATTCTCTTGGTGATGGTGTCAGGAGCCATGCTGGCCACCTGGATTGCGCCCTATGAGCCGACCAAAATCATGATGTCCGAGCGGCTTTCACCACCTGGCGCCGAGCATCTGATGGGCACGGATCGCTTCGGCAGGGACATTTTCGCCAGGGTGCTTCATGGAGGAAGGATATCGCTGCTCGTTGGCCTTTGTGTTGTCCTTCTATCCTTAGTCATCGGCGTTCCCATCGGACTTGTGGCAGGGTATTTCGGAGGCAGGACCGACCTTCTTTTGATGCGTGTAGCAGATGTCTTCTTGGCTTTTCCGCCGCTGCTTCTGCCGATCGCCATCATTGCTGCACTTG
>NZ_JAMYSA010000197.1:0-5902 GCF_040321735.1 Mesorhizobium sp. M0293 | reverse complement strand
ACTCCGTCCAGATCGGCTCGGCCTCAGACGTGCCGACCTCCATGCCCAGCACCTCGCGTCGGCCGTCCGCATTGACCCCGACGGCGATGATGACGGCGACGCAGACGATGCGACCGCCACGGCGCACCTTCAGGTAGGTGGCGTCGATCCACAGGTATGGCCAGTCGCCTTCGATCGTCCGGTCGAGGAAGGCCTTTACCTTGCCGTCGATCTCCTCGCACAGCCGAGAGACCTGGCTCTTGGAGATGCCGCTCATGCCCATCGCCTTGACCAGGTCGTCGACCGAGCGTGTCGAGATGCCCTGGATATAGGCTTCCTGGATCACCGCGGTCAGCGCCTTCTCGGCCATGCGTCTCGGTTCGAGGAAGCCCGGGAAGTAGGAGCCCTTCCTCAGCTTCGGGATCCGCAGCTCGACCGTGCCGGCGCGAGTCTCCCAGTCCCGGTCGCGGTAGCCGTTGCGCTGGGCCGTCCGAAGTGGGCTCTTCTCGCCATAGGCAGCACCCGTCGCGGCGCCCACCTCCATCTCCATCAGACGCTCGGCGGCAAAGCCGATCATCTCACGCAACAGATCGGCGTCGGGTGTCTTCTCCACGAGCGCGCGCAGGTTCATCATGTCGTCGGTCATCGGTAGTCCTTCCGGTCAAAGGTTGGTGTCGCAACCAGACCCTACCGGAAAGCGCCGATGACCACCGCATAGCCGCTCGCTCGCTACAGCGCTACTAACGGCGCGCTCGCAAGCGGCTTCATAACCGCCGAGCTACACCACCTGATGGGACACGACCCATTTCTGATTCAATCGGCCGGTGATTTGCCGCGAGGAGACGGATACGGGGACAGGCCGGGTTCTGGGACATTGACGACCGCTTTGTGCGACTGAGCTAGGCCGGCGATCCACTGGAGAAGCTGAACGCGCTTGTGCCGTGGGAGGTTTTCCGCAGGCCGCGGGCAAGGGCCGGTCGTGGTTGAGCGAACAGATCGTGCCGGAAGACGAGCGCCTCGCGATTGATCGGCATCTGCGCGAGTTCGACCGATTGGGCGACGACCTCCATGTTATCGAGCGCGATCTTGCCCGCTCGACTCTTGAAGATGAAGGCGGCGATCGGCGCCGTGTCGCGCTTCGAGGAGCCGCAGAAGCTTGTGAGCTATCTTGGCCTGAATCCGAGTGTCCGGCAATCAGGGCCAGGGCCTCCCTACCACGGACGGATCACCAAGCAGGGCCGTGGTCATGCGCGCGGCATGCTCGTCGAGGCGGCCTGGGCGGCCGCTCGTGCTCCCGGACCGTTGCGAGCCTTCTTGCTGCGCGTGCGAGCCCGGCGCGACCAGCATGTCGCGGCCGTGGCAACCGCACGCAAACTCTCTGTCGTGATCAGGCATCTGTTGATGAAGGGCGAGAGTTACGCGTGGGCTCGACCCTCCCTGCATGCCAACCGTCTTCTGGTTGATCCCGTAGCGCTTGGCCAGCGTCCTCAGGGTCTCTTGACTATCCCTGTATCGCTCGACGGACCGCCTCTGTCGCTGTGGCGCTCCCATGCTGAACTTGGCCCATAGCGCATCCTTTGATTCGGAAGATAAGCGGGGCTCTCCATCGAATAATGGCGCCACTGAACCGTATTATTCGATATATGTCGCAGATTTGTTACGTGGAACCGATATGCCGCACTGCAACGAATGATGAAGTCCGCAGGTCGGTCCCATGAAAATTCTTGTTGTAAGCTTCGATGGGCTACGCCCCGATCTGATCAGTCCCGAGCTCACCCCCAACATAGTTCGGGTGCAAAGAAGCGGTACGACATTGTCCCGCCATCGAACGGTATATCCCAGCGAGACGCGGGTTGCGTTTCCGAGCCTGGTCACAGGGGCGATATCCGGCAAGCACGGTATGGTGGCTAACAAGTATGTCGATCGAAAAGCCGTGCCGCAACTCTATGTTGACACTGCCGATGCCCGCCTCATCGAGCGATTGAACCGCGAAAGCAATGGCGGTCTGATGACTGCGCCGACGCTGGGTGAGATCCTTCACAAGGCCGGAAAGAGCCTGGCGGTCCTTGCTACCAATACCCCTGGGACGACGCGGCTATTCAACCACCAGGCAGAAGCTTTCGGTCATCTCCGGTTTTCCGGACATTTCCGTGAAGCCTGTTCACCCAATGGCCTGCTTGACCAGGCAGAGGCCCATCTCGGTCCGTTGCCGCCCGCTCCACCGCAAGGCGGGCCGGATACCGATGGGCAAGTCTGGATCACGTCCGCTTTTCTCGATTTCGTCTGGCCGAAGCTGGAGCCGGACGTAACGATTATTTCCTATGGCGAGCCCGACACGACTTCGCATTTCCATGGAACCGGGGCAGCCGCCACCCGCGAAATCATTTCCTTTTGCGATGCACAGTTCGGTCGCGTGCTCGACTGGTGGGAAGCGGAGGGGGGGGCCGCCAGCGTTCAAATCATCATCGCTTCCGATCATGGCCATATCACAGCACATACCCGCGTCTCGGTCATCGAAGAATTAAAGGCTGATGGCTTCAGCCCGGGCCCGGCGCCAGACGCTGGCGTGGACCTCGTGGTCGTTCCCGGCCAGGTCGGCGCACTTTACCTGGCCGATCGTTCTGAAAACAATCTGGGTCGTGTCGTTGAGGCCCTGACCGAACGGCCCTGGTGCGGGCCGATCTTCACGGCCCCTCGAAACGCCGTCGAGGGCTTAGCCCGCGGTAGTTTCGCCAGCAGTCTGGTCTTTGCCGACCATGAGCGCGCGCCTGACGTCTATTTCTCGTTCCGGGCCGACGACATCGTCGACGAGTTCGGGCTGGTGGGGAGAACCTGGTACGACGATGCGCGGCGTCCGGGCCTTGGCGTGCATGGCGGACTGCATCCGAAAGAGCTTGCCGCGGTCGGCATCGTGGCAGGCGCGGCATTCCGGGATGCAGGGAAGAATTCAGACGTTCCATCTGGCATCTGCGACTTCGCGCCCACGGCTCTTCATCTCCTGGGAGTCCCGATCCCGATGTCAATGACGGGAAGGGTGCTGAGGGAAGTACTGCAAAACGCCGCTGACCTGCCTGCCATCAGATTGGAGCCGGAGGTCTTCGAAACTGGCCTCAAAGGTTACCGGCAGACCCTCCGGCGCATTTGTGTGGATCAGACAACTTACCTGGAAGGTGGCTCGGCTGCCTCCAGCGACATTGCGGAGGCTGCTGAGTAATGAGCGGAATATCCATCAACGCAATCAAAAAGACTTTCGGGCCGACACCCGTCTTAAGCGACATTTCGCTTGAGATCGCGGATGGCGAGTTTCTGACGCTGCTGGGTCCGTCGGGCTGCGGAAAGTCGACGCTTCTGCGCATCCTCGCAGGCCTCGAGGTGCAGAGCGGCGGTTCGATCGCGATAGGTGATCGCGTGGTCGACGGGGTGCGCCCGAAGCGGCGTGACGTGGCGATGGTGTTCCAGTCCTATGCGCTTTACCCGCATATGACGGTTGCTCAGAACATTGCGTTGCCTTTGCGTATGCGGCGTCTGTCCTCCTTGCAGCGGCTGCCTGTGGTCGGCCGGTTCATGCCGAGAACGACGGCGACACTTGCCGAGATCGAACGGGACGTCATGCGCACCACCAAGGCGTTGGGCATCGGGCACCTCCTTTCCCGCAAGCCCGGTCAGCTGTCAGGCGGCCAGCGCCAGCGTGTCGCCGTTGGCCGTGCCATGGTGCGCGAGCCGGCCGTTTTCCTGATGGACGAGCCGCTCTCCAATCTCGACGCCAAGCTCAGGGTGCAGATGCGGGCCGAGATCAAGGAATTGCATAATCGGCTCGGCGTCACCTTCGTCTATGTCACCCACGATCAGTCCGAGGCCATGACCATGTCGGACCGGGTGGCGGTCATGCTCGACGGCGAGTTGCTGCAGGTCGCCCCGCCGCGGGAGATCTATGCCGATCCCGACGACCGGCGCGTCGCCGAGTTCATCGGCTCGCCTAAGATCAACATGCTGGATGCAAGGCTGCGCGAAGGCGGGTTGGCCGACTGCGCCGGCACGAGCTTTTCCATTGCGGGCAATATCGGACCAGGTACAGCTCTGAGCCTTGGCATCCGCCCCGAAGCATTCCATCTCGTCGATGCCGGTGGCCCGAATGTTCTGACCGGCGCGGTCCGGCTGGTCGAGCACATGGGGTCTGACCTCTTCGTCCATCTCGACATCCCGGGAAGCGATCATCCGGTCGTTGCCCGACTTCTGGCCGAACGCGCGCCGCAGATCGTCTCGGGCCAGACCCTGCATCTCGGCGTCAAGCCGGAACGTCTGTCGCTGTTTGCCGCTGATGGTAAGCGCTTGCGCCCCGATGATCATTCGAGCGCGACCGTGCTGCGGATGAAGGAGCGCGCGCAATGAGCGTCGCCTCTTCCACCGTAACCAAACCTGCCGGCTCTTCGGCGGACCGTCACGGCACCCGCAAGGCGCTGCGCAATCACCGGCTTGCGGAAGCATTCAGCGCATGGTCGTTGGCTGGACCGGCGCTCGTCTTGCTCATCGTCCTGTTCTTCCTGCCAGTCTTTGCCGTCTTCGGCATTGCACTCACCGACTGGCAGTTCGGCGCCAGTTCGCTCTCCTTCGTCGGGCTCGGCAACTTCAAAGAGGTCTTCTCCGACGAGGGTTTTCGCGCTTCGCTCGTCAACACCGTCTTCTATGTCGCAATCGTCGTGCCCGGCACGATCATCCTCGGCCTTGTGATCGCGTTGCTGATCGAAAGCGGCAAGTCCTTTCGTGCCTTCTACCGCGCCATACACTTCCTGCCCTTCATGGCGACGCTGACCGCCATGGCGATCGCCTGGGAGGCGCTCTTGCATCCCACCATCGGCCTCGTCAACCAGACGCTCGCCGGCCTCGGATTGCCAACGGCCAACTGGCTGCGCGACGAGAACACGGTGCTGCCGGTCCTTGCGGTCATCGGCATCTGGCAGAACCTCGGCTATGCCATGGTGTTGTTCCTCGCCGGGCTCAAGTCGATACCACAGGGCCTCTATGACGCCGCCGACATTGACGGCGCTGACCTTTGGCTCGACCGGTTGCGCACCGTCACCCTGCCGATGCTCGGCCCGGTTTCCATGTTCGTCTTCATCGTCGTGGCGCTCCGGGCCTTCGAGACCTTCGACACCGTGCAGATCCTCACCCAGGGCGGACCGGGCCATGCCTCGGAGATGCTCATCTACACCCTCTACCGCGAAAGCTTCGAGTACCTGCGCACCGGCTATGGCGCTTCGGTTGCCGTCGTCTTTCTCTTTATCGTCGTCGCGCTAACGCTCATCCAGGCCCGCGTGCTGGACAAAAGGGTTCACTACCAATGAGCATTCGTCACCTTGCGCCGCCATCGGCCATTCTTCGCCATGCCGCTTTGCTGATCACCGGCGCCCTGATCCTCATTCCCTTCGTGTGGATGGTCTCGCTGTCGATCAAGCCGCGGGGCGAGATCTTCGGCGCCGCCTTCTCCTTCTGGCCTGCGCAGTTTTACGGCATCGAAAACTATACCCAGGCGCTGACCGAAGCACCGTTGCCGCAATACATGCTGAACGGTGTCTTCGTCTGTACCATGATCGTGGTTCTCCAAACCCTTGTCTGCGCTCCGGCGGCCTATGCGCTGGCCAAGCTCGACTTCCCCGGCAAGAACCTCCTGTTCGCCATGGTGCTGGTCGCGCTGATCCTGCCGCATGAGGTGCTGTCGCTGCCGCTGTTCATCCTCGGCTACCAGATCGGCGTCCTCAACACCTATGCGGCGCTGATCTTGCCGTACGTCGTCTCGCCCTTCGGCATTTTCCTGTTCCGGCAGTTCTTCAAGACCATCCCCGACGACGTCATTCACGCCGCCCGTCTCGACGGGCTGTCGGAACTTTCCATTGTCTGGAAGATCATGGTGCCGATGGCGCTGCCG
>NZ_JAMYSA010000196.1:0-5958 GCF_040321735.1 Mesorhizobium sp. M0293 | reverse complement strand
CAACTACAATGCCGCCGAGCGCCGGGCCCACAGTCCGGACGGTATTGAATCCAACAGAAAGCAGGGTGACGGCAGCGGGAACATCTCGTCGATCCACAATATCGCCAACCGACGCTTGCCAGGCCGGATCATTGAGAGCACCGCCGCTTGCGATCAAGAAGCTGAAGCCGAGGATCATCCACGGACTGACAAAGCCCAGCGCCACCGATGCGGTCAGCATCGCGGAGGCAGTCACCATAAGGCACCGACCGGCGAACATGACCCTGCGCCGGCTGAAATTGTCAGCGAGAGCCCCGGCGAAGACAGACAAGACGAAGGCGGGCAGGTTCGATGAAGCCTGAACCAACGCAACCATCAGATCGGAAGTCGAGATCGTTGCCATCAGCCAGCTGATGGCGACAGTCTGCATCAACCAGCCGAGGCTTGAAACCTGCGTGGCGAGCCAGATCGAGCGAAAGGTGGGCTGCAGAAGTGGCCCAAAGGTCGTTGGTGCAGCCAAATCTTCGTTTGATCCAGCCACCCTACTCATTTTGCGATCCTTTGCTTTCCGTTATTGTCGCTTCCCATGTAATCTAGGCTGAACCGTGGCGGCTGGAAGAATAGATGGCCCATTTGCCTACGACGAATGTGGCCACAGTTCCTCCTGATCAGTTGTCAGGCGGCCGGGACGCAGAAATGGGCCGGCTCACTCGCCTTCGACGACATGTTGGTGAGCCGGAATTCACATGTCATTTGAGGCATCATGCTCGTTCGACGCGCTGCCGAGCGATTTTTCGCGAAACGTTACCCTGTTCTTTTGTTGGAAACTCACTCATCAGCGGCGTTCGATGCTGAGTGTGGCTTCCGAAAAGTGAGGACGCTTGCAGATCTTTGACAGGATCAGTTCCCTGATAGATGCAGACGATTGCCAGGCCGCGATCGAAGACGCGCGCGCCCTGCTCCTTCAGTTCGGACAAAAGTCTGATGCGCTCACACATGCGATCGACGAGTTTCTGCTCGACCTGATGACATTGGCTTTCATCGTCGAATGTTACGGACGCGGCTTTGAACTTTTGGCGCGAACGCTTGCCCGTAGAAGGCTGGCGAAGGTCAAACTGTTGTCGGGAGGGGTCGGCCGGGCAGAACGGGTTCCAAAGCCTGATGGCTGAACCGGCGATCGAGCCGCGTTCCAATTAACGACGTGGCGACCGCCAAACAAAGGGCCATCGGAAAACCGAGGTATATAAAGTCAAAACCTTCAGAGGGGAACAGCTGATACGATGAAATGGGAGGAAACCATCGCGTGCATCAGCTGTAAGCTTAATGGCTAAAAGTTGTGCAATGCACAAACACACTTTGTGCAATGCAGCTATGCAGTAACGCAAAGCCTCAAGTTGCAAGATCGAGTTTGGAAATGTTTGCTGCTCGTACGGTGATGGGCGAGATCCTTAAGCGTATGTACGGCGGCATGATGGACGCTTGCAAGCATCCAGACAAGATTACCGCGAAGCTAAAATAAGAGGTTCGGTCCAATCGGCGATGCTCAATAGCCGCGCCATTCTGGTTCCGCCGGGCGTTACATCGCCTCGCCAAGTTGAGGATGTATGGTCGCGAGCAGCCGCGCGCCAATTTGGAACCCACGACCATATGCAACGATTGGGCACTGTCCGAAGAAGGCCGAGAACTGTTGAAAGTGCGCTAGATGGAGATATTCTGAATTGGAACGGGGGCCTGGTTCATCGCCAAAGCGAGACATGGATGAAAAGCAGATCGCGCCCAACACCTGATCCAACCATTGCAACGGAAGTCCCCTGGTCGGAAAGCCTAACCGCATATGATGACAAGCATTTCGAGCTCTATTTGAAGCTCATGGACGCTTGCGCCGACAGTGCCAGCGAAGAGGAGATGGCGCTGGATGTACTGGGTATCGATCCGGTCAAAGAGCCAATCCGCGCCCGTAAGGCCCTTCGCAGTCATCTCAAACGGGTGCTCTGGTTTATGCATGAGGGCCATAAGGAACTGCTTCCAAGCCGGCCGCCTCAATAACTGCGGCGCCGAACAAGGTTGCCCGAGAGATCAGGTGGCGCCCTCGGGGGATGCGAGGACACTTGAAAGCCGCAATCGGGTTATCATCTCCATACTGCGTGTGTTCGGCTCCGCACGGCAAGTGCCCTTGAGTCGAGGAGGAATGCACATGAAGAAGAAAGTTCATCTGGAAGCCTGCCGACCGATCCCTTGGGGCCCATAATCGGGTCCCAAGTTGTTCCCGACGAGCGTTGCGAGGGGCGGATGCAGGACCAGCCGGAAATCGAGCCCGGGCGTGAAACGAAGTCAACAGGTGCGAGGTTCGGCCTGCTGGGTGTGGCTGTGTTGGCCGTAGGCGCCTTCATCTGGACCGGCTTCGGCGAAGGCATCCAGCAGGGCACGTCCAACGTCGTTCGGACTGTCATCGACAAGAGCATGCAGCGCCTTGGGCTCGGGCAAGCCCCCAACGCTCTTACAGAGGGCGAGTGGTATCTCTCGGTGTACTACGGTCCCGACTTTACGGATGTCACCCCCGTCGGCCTGGGGCACCCCTTCAAGGTGACATTCACGTCGGCCCCGGATTTGTCTGGCACCTACGAGAACGTTGCAGGGAGCGGCTCGGTAAGCGGCTTTGAACGACCCGGTCAACTCGTAATGACCTACTCCGGAGCAGATGGGATGTCCCATGGAGTTGCCATTCTCCAAGACATTCAGACCCACCTTTCTTCCAACAACGTCGAGCATGATTACGTGGGAGCCGTTTTGGTCCACGCTTGCTATAAGGCGGACACCCAGCAGTGCGATGCCGCCAAATCGCAATATAAATTCTGCAGGGCGATTTTGTCGAAAAACAGGGAACCCGACAAGGATCCTTCCCTCAAGGGTTACCTCGACGAACCATGTTCGGCTTTTCAGAACGATCTGAAGCTGAAGCTTAGCCCGACGGCACAGCTTTAGGCACGAAGGCGCTCACCAGGGTCGCAGCTCAAAGAGAACGGCGCCCTTCGCCGGGGGCCGTCCGTTCCGCATCCCGCCTGACGGCGGCGCGTTGCTGATGCTCCTACGGCCGCCCTGTTGAGCCGGTCTCAGGGCCACGGTCTTTCTCCTGCACCGATCTGACTTGGTCCCGCTGGCGGGCATTTCGGTGCTTCCGTTTTGTACGCTCTTCTTTCTTGGGCCGCTTCGCGGCACGGCTGCGCCGACATGGATGTGCCTAGCGGCACCTTTCCTATGTAGCGGGAAGAGAGGCGCGCGGCCCTCTCTCCCCACCCTCTCAAACCGGCCTTTGCTTTGCTCCAGCACTGCGGGGCCAGATCCGGCGGCCCCCGCCGCGCTGAAATGGCTCGCTCCTGCGGCCTCACACTCGCCAGGAGGCACAAGTGCATCCCCATGCCTGACTGGCAGTGCGCTTCGCCGCAGGAAGAGTCCCGTTACTTTCCCGGCCTGGCAGGGCAGCTTGTCTCGGCGCCGCTGAATTCCGATCTGCAAAGCGGCCTCATCCCGTCACGCCCTGTGAAAAAAGGGCAGGAGGGCTACGGCTTCCATTTCAGCGTCAGCCGCTGAACGCTTGAGCCGGCTCTACGGCTATTCGGCTGGGGTTTTCCGAAGCTTTTCTAACACAAAGAGCTTGCCCTGGCGCACGGCGTACTCGATTGATTGCGCCTTCGCCAGATGTGCCGCAATCGAGCTGGCCAGCATGCAGCCCGTCCCGCGCATCGATGCGGCAAGACGCGGCGTGTCAAAGCGGACTGGTTCGTGATCGGGGCGCAACAGAATATCGATCGATCGGGGTCCCGCCGCGTGGCCGCCCTTGATCAGCAGGGCCTGCATCCCGGCCACCAGCAATTCCTGGCCTTGCCACACCGCGCCGTCTTCATCAACCGCTGGCTCTAAGCCAACAAGAAGCGCCAGCTCGATGAGATTGGGCGTGACGAGGCGGCAAAGGGGCATCAGGTCGCGTTTCATGGCGGCGATGGCCCTTGCGTCCAGCAGCGCCCGGCCTGACGTCGAGGCCAGCACCGGGTCGAGTACTGCCGGCACCTGTGGATTTTCGCGGAGCACAGCCGCGACGGCTACGACGATCTCGGCCGTTGAAAGCATGCCGATCTTGATTGCCGCCACCTTGTTGGCCCGCAGCGCGGCGCGCATTTGATTGGCCACAAGATCGGGCTGCGAAGGATGGATTTTCATCACGGCTTCGTGCGTCTGCACCGTCAGCGCTGTGACAGCCAGGCAGGTGCGGACGCCAATGGAAGAGATCGTCTCGATATCGCGTGCAATTCCAGCCCCACCGCTGGAGTCAGATCCGCCGACCACGAGCACATGCGGTTCTCGCCTCAGCGCCATGGCTTTGTCTTTTCGATCCATTCTCGCGTGCGCGCTTCGGGATCGGCATTCAACGTGATGTCGGTGACCACCGCCGCGGTGTCCGCACCAGCCGCGAAAACACCGTCGAGCCGATCGGGGTTGAGGCCGCCAATGGCGACCAATGGGATCGGCGCCACCCGATGCTTCCACTCGCTGATCCGCTCGAGCCCTTGCGGCGCCCATTTCATCTGCTTCAGGACGGTGGGATAGATGGGGCCGAGCGCGATATAGTCGGGCTCGGCAGCGATGGCCGTTTCCAGTTCTAGATGATCGTGCGTGGAAAGCCCGAGCTTCAATCCGGCGTACTTAATCGCCAGCAGGTCGGCCGCAGCCAAATCCTCCTGGCCGAGATGGACGAAGTCGCAGCCTTCCTCAATTGCCGTGCGCCAATAGTCGTTGACGATCAGTTGGCAACCATGGACCGCGCAGACGCCGTTCGCGCGGCGGATTTCCGTCCGCAGCGTGGCCTCGTCCCTATCCTTGATGCGCAACTGAACCAGCTTAACGCCAAGCGGCACCAGCCGTTCGATCCAGGCGGCGCTGTCGACGATCAGGTAGAAGGGATCGAGCTTCATGAAAAAACGGCCCTGCCGATGGTCGGCGTCGATGGCACGGCGACGTCGCGCGGTTCAAGCATACCCGAGCTGAAAGCTTCACGACCGGCCTCGACCGCCTTGCCGAACGCACGCGCCATGCCGACCGGATCGGCCGCCTTGGCGACCGCGGTGTTCAGGAGTACGGCGTCAAAGCCGAGCTCCATGACGGTTGCCGCGTGCGATGGCCGTCCGAGCCCCGCATCCACGATCAGCGGAACATCAGGGAAATGTCCGCGCATCGAGCGCAGCGCCGTGATGTTGATCGGTCCGAGAGCGGAACCGATCGGCGCGCACCACGGCATCAACACCTTGCAGCCCGCCGCAAGCAGCCGCTCGGCAACGACAAGGTCGTCGGTGGTATAGGGGAAGACCGCAAACCCGTCCTCGCACAGGATGCGGGCGGCTTCGACCAGACCGAACACATCCGGCTGCAGCGTATCGTGGTTGCCGATCACTTCGAGCTTGACCCAGTTCGTACCGAAGACTTCGCGCGCCATTTGTGCGGTCGTGACCGCTTCCTTGACGGAGTGGCAGCCAGCAGTGTTGGGCAGGATTCTGACACCAAGCGAGCGGATCAACGACCAGAATTCTTCGCCAGCCCTGCCGCCTGCCATTTCACGGCGCAACGAGACGGTCACCACCGCCGTGCCCGATGCCCTGACTGCATAGGCAAGGATGGCCGGCGAAGGATATTGAGCCGTGCCAAGAAGCAGGCGGGAGGGAAGCTCGGCTCCATAAAGCTCGATCATGGCCTAGCCGCCCTGCATGGGCGAGAGGATTTCGATCCGGTCGCCGTCGTTCAATTGGAATTCCGCCCGGTTGGCTTTGTGCACGAGGTCGTTGTTGACGGCGGTCGCGAGCCAATCGCCCTCATAGTCAAGCGCGGCAAGCAGCTCGGCCAGCGTGGTGGCGGCAACCTCATGCGCTTCGCCGTTGACCATCAGTTTCATGAGCAAGCTCCTTGGTTCTGTCTTGACTGAAAACCAGGTCG
>NZ_JAMYSA010000195.1:0-5986 GCF_040321735.1 Mesorhizobium sp. M0293 | reverse complement strand
CGATGAAGCGCGGACATATGCTGACGAGGTGGTTCATTCTTTTCGCAAAAGTGAAAAGCTCATACCGGGTGAAATCTACGAGATACGGATGTCGTTGCTGAACCCGATTGCTCACGTCGTCCGGCAAGGGCACCGCCTCGAACTGACCATCGGCGCTCCTTGTTCTATTCTGGACCAGACATCGGCGCCCGATCGATATCCGCACAATTTTTACGCCAGCATCCCCATCGGCGGCCCCTCCGTCAACAGAGTCTATCATTCGAAGAAGTACCCTTCGAAAATCCTGCTTCCCATCATACCGGGGGCAGTAGCCCAAGCGTCCGCGCCTGACCCCCTCGCGTTGCGAGGCCAGCCTTCTCGAAAGCAAACTGAGTTTGTGCCCGGAGGGGTGCCGATCCTGTAGCTTCAGCCACACCTCTCATGGCGCGTGGCGCGGGCGCGCCCCTGATTGGGGCAGACCTCGTTCTCGATCCACGTTCCCGATCTAGTAGACTTGAGCGATGCGCAGGAGCGCCTCGCTGGCGGTTGCGCGAGGCTGGCAGCGCCAGCGGCCATGATGGCATCGACTCACCCCCACGGGGAGGTTTGCCCGGGAACGAATTTCTGGGGTCGGCCGCTACGGAGCGTGGGGCACAACGTCCGGCTAGTCTCGCGCAATAGGTTCGGCCTTACTTCAAGAACAACAAGCGTGATGCCGCCGTGAGAGGCATGCCGATGACGCGCCTCGTTTCTCACCGACGAAGATAGTCACCCCGACGGAGAGATGCTCATCCCGCATCTAATCAATGCACTTCGCGGTCACCAGGCGGAAGGTGGATTTCGAAGTGATAGGACCGAACCGGCCGATGGCAACCGGGTGCAAAACATGACTTTATGATCGACGATGAGACGTTGGTGCGGAATCCGCACGGTGCAGCGACTTCCGATGCGTTGTCGTCGAACAGCTCAGAAGGGTTATTAGGCGCCACTTCTTCCAGGTCCCGTCGCTGGGGCGAGGGCTTGCAGGGGGGCGGCAATGTGCTGCAAAATCTCGGCAATCACGCCTCCTAGTTGACTGCCGGCTAATGGATCTGGTGGCATGATGTGCAGTCTGCTAATCGCGGACAGTAGCATGATCTTAGTAATATGATGCCAACTCGATGGGCACTGACGAGCAACGGCCATAGCATAAACACTAGCGTGAAATTACACGTGTCGTCTGGGCCAGTGATAATCAGCAGGCATTGGCTCCACTCCGCGGGCATCGGGTAGTGCCATTAGGCGACGGTCTTCGTCGTCGTCCTGCCAGCACCCGCTGATCTCCTCGCAGGTCGCGAACCAAACGCCCTCATGAGTCTTGAAGTATTCGATGAGACGCTCTAGCATGATCATGTGATGTGCCTGACCGATGATCTGCGGGTGGAGTGCCATTACATAGATGCCGTTGGGCTGATTGTTATAGCAATAATCGAAGATGTCCTTCCAGCGGCGGAGAACGGTTTCTGTATCGCCCATAGTTTCGTTAGCGCCGGTGTAAGCCAATGGCGGGAAATCGTCCAGATACCAGCTTACGGGAATCTCGAGTACCTTGCTAGCTGAGCCGGCGATGTTGCCCGTTTCCCAACGTACCTGCCAACGCTGCGGATGGTAAGGAACGAGATCCCGAGCCATCAAGCTGCTGTCGTACTTAAAACCTGCTTCCTCGATCAGATCGAGCGTGCTTTCACTATAGTCCCAATATGGAGAACGATAGCCGACCGGCCGAAGGCTGAGTGCGCTTTTGTAAGTCTTGAATGCAAGATCCATTAGGCGCTTTTCCGTCTCTCGGGAAATCAGGGTTGGATTCTCATGGTAGTAGCCATGATGACCAATCTCATGGCCCTCCTCGCAAATCCGCCTGCTGATTTCTGGGAAAGTGTCGATGGTATGGGCGGGGGTGAAAAACGTGGATTTGATGCCTGCCCGCTTGAAAAGGTCAAGAATTCGCGGCACGCCGACGGCGGCGCAAAATTCACCGCGGGACATGGAGGACGGGGACGGGCGGTTGAAGCCGCCCAGCCACAGGGCCTGAGCATCGAAATCGACACCTAAATTTACGGCAATCTTTTTGCCGTGCGGCAGGTTAAGTTTACCCATTGGTTTGTCCTTTTCGGGCTGTGGACTGTTCGCGATATCCATCGAGCGTGGCGCCTGGATGATAGATCAACGGCCGCAGGCGGATTGTTGCGCAGGTCCGAGAGATGATAGTTCGGCCAATACCCGCTCAAACTTCCGCAGCGAGCTCGGCCATCATCTTCACCAGAGGACCTTGGAAGTTGGGATCGGGGTCGGGGTCGCCCGTGTTCTCGAGCACGCTGAAGTAGACGACGACGATGCCGGTGTCAGGATTTGCGAGCATGTACTGGCCACCATAGCCGCCATGGCCGAGCCAGGTGCCGTCGGTCGCCATTTGATTGCTGTACCGGAACCAGTCACGTGGTTTCGGCATGGGAGGACCGGGATTCCGACGTGTTTCTTCAATAAAAGCGGCATCGCCGACGCGGCGGCCGTCGATACCTTCCCCCTTGCGCGCAAAGAGCAGTCCGTAGCGCGCGAGATCTCGAGCTGAGAGGCAGGCGTCGAACACCGGCACGCCCTCGCGGTCGCAGGCCGTGTGATAGCAGCCTTCGATACCGGCCGCCTCGACGATCTCGATCAGCCAGTCGCGCAACGCCCGGCCGCTGGCGCGCTCGATAATCCAGCCGAGCACTTCAGTGTTGCTCGACTTGTAAAGCGCGTACCCGGTGCGATTTGCCAGGTCGCCGCCCGTGACGCTGCAGAGGTAGGAGCGGATCGTTTCCTCCTTCTGGCCTACCGGCGGCAGGCGCGAGCCGCTGGCGGCGTCCATGTTGTAGACTGTCGCTTGGGCGTCGCTGTAGTCCTCTGAGAAGTCGTTGGCGACGTTCATGTCGGCGACCGCCTTGACGGTCGCCTCGGCGTAGCCCGTCCCGATCTCCGGCAGATAAGCGCTTACTCGTTCGTCAAGATTGACGAGGCCGTCGGCCACCGCGCGGCCGAGCATGAAGTTGAGTGTCGTCTTCGTGATAGACATGATGGGATGCGGCCTGTCGGGCCCAAAGTCCGGCGCATAGCGCTCGTAGAGGATGCGCTCGCCGCGTACCACGATGAAGGCCGTGAAATGCGGCATGGTGAGGAAACGTACGACGCCGGGGCGTTCGCCGATGGTCCAGTCGATCTGCTTCCTGAGTGGCAGGACGTCGGGGGCGCGCAGTGACATGCCGTAGCGCATCGTAATGTGGTGGTTGTGGAAGCCGCGGCGGCGGTAGTCGGGCAGGTTCCAGCGCGGTTGGTTGTCGAACAGGGGAACGAGGTCGGGATTGGCGGTCGAAGAAAGCTTCATGCGGCGCGGGCCTTTTCAAATTGGGATTTTTATAACTCAGGAAACAGAGCGTTGGCTTTCGACCGTCAGCCACTCACAACCGATGCCGTTAGCCCTGCCCGCTACATCCAGTCGAGAACAGAACTCTTCGCGGTCTGATCGACGCCACGCGGACCTCCAGTACGACCTGGCTTCTCCTTATCTGGACGTCGTTTGAGGCGCCAATGGACGGAAACATGCGTAAGCCCGCCGTCCTGGCTCTTCTTCGCAAAGCGCAGGCTCCGATGAGCGACACTCGTCCGTCGCCCAACGGCAACGTGGTGCGAAGGCGCAGCCGGGAAGGCGGTTGAGAGGGCTTGGGACCTCGCCGTCGAGCGGTGGGGACTGGCGCCGTCGCCGAGGGTCAATGACCGGCACAGCGTCGAGCAATGCCCGCGTGTAAGGGTGGCGCGGATCGGCGAAGACCTCATCAACGGACCCGCTCTCCACGATCCGGCCAAGATACATGACGGCGACGCGGTGGGCGATGTAGTCGACGACGCCAAGATCGTGCGTGATGAACAGATAGCTGACGTTTGTTTTTGCCTGGAGAGCCTTAAGAAGCTTCAAAATCTGGGCTTGCACGGAGACATCGAGCGCGGCGGTAGGCTCATCGAGGACAAGCAGCCGTGGTTCAAGCGCCAACGCACGTGCGATGGCAACGCGCTGCATCTGCCCACCCGAGAGCTGATGGGGATAACGGTTGAGGTAGTCCGCGCCGAGTCCAACTTGGCTCAGCAACTCACCGGCGCGCCGGGTGACGGCTTCGCCGCGCATGCCTAGAATACCGCTCAGCGGTTCGCCGACGATCGAGCGCACCTTCATCCTCGGATCGAGCGAGGAATGCGGGTTCTGAAACACCACGCCGATGTCGCGGCGTGGGGGCATTGTGGTCCCGTGCAGGTGGGCGGTGACTACATTGCCGCCGATCTCGATTGTGCCTGCATCGAATTTCACAAGCCCCAGGAGTGCGGAGGCGAGCGTGCTCTTGCCGCAGCCCGATTCGCCGACGAGTGCCAGCGTCTCGCCCGGCGCGATCTGAAAGCTGATGTCGTCCAAGGCCTTTATGGCGCCGTGGCGCGTAGGATAGACTTTGCGCAGGCCCTCCACGGAGACCAGGCGAATGGGCGGTGCGGCGTTCATGGTGCCTCCGTGACCTGTTGATGGCGAACGGCATGATGGCATAGCGCCAAGTGGTCCTCGCCAAAGGTCCGGGCCGGCGGATCCGCCTCTGCGCAGATGTCGGTCGCCCGGTCGCACCGGTCGTGAAACGCGCAGCCGGTCGGCAGTATCCCAGGATCGGGTACATGGCCGGGGATTGAGACGAGATCGCGGGTACCGCGGCCAACTACGGGAACCGTACCCAGCAGCTTTGCCGTATAGGGATGGCGAGGCTGGTCGATCACCGCCTCCACGCCGCCCATCTCGACGATCCGGCCCGCATACATGACGGCCACGCGGTCGCAAAGTTGCGAAACGATGCCGAGATCGTGTGTGATGAACACGACGGCAAGGCCCTTCTCATCGGCCAGGCGCCGCAGGAGCCAGACGATTTGTGCCTGGATGGTCACGTCGAGTGCCGTCGTCGGCTCATCGGCGATCAAAAGGCGCGGCTGGCAAGCGAGCGCGAGCGCAATCAAGGCACGCTGGATCTGTCCGCCCGAAAGCTGGTGCGGGTACTTCTCAAGTGCAAGCTCCGGGTCAGGGATGCGTACGGCCTTGAGCTCGCTCAAGGCCACGGAACGCGCTTCCAGCCGGCCGACCGGTCGGTGGCAACAGATGACATCGATCATCTGCCGCCCAAGCGTAAAGAACGGGTTCATGGAACGCATAGGATTTTGGAAGATCATCGCAACGTGGCTGCCGCGCATCGCACGCAGTTCGGACTCGGGCCGCCCAATGACCTCCTGCCCGTCGATCTTGATGCTGCCGGTGACGCATCCGGGCGGCGGCACCATGCCAAGACAAGCGCTCGCGGTCATGGACTTCCCGCAGCCCGACTCGCCCACCAAGCCGAGCACTTCGCCTGCAGCAACTTCGAAATCAACGCCACGCAGGATCGAAGTCGATCGGAAAAGGCCGGGAAAAGTCACTCCGAGGCCGCTCACCTGAAGAACCGCGTCGCTCATTCCCGTCGGCCCTGCTTTGGATCAAGAATATCGCGGAGGCCGTCGCCAACGAGATTGAGCGCAAGCACTGTCACGAAGATGGAAAGACCCGGAAACAGCGCAGTCCACCAGTGATCGAGGAAGTCGACCCGGGAATCCGCCGCCATCAGTCCCCATTCGACCGCCGGAGCCCTTGCGCCCAAGCCAATAAAGCTCAGCGATGCACCGGCCAGGATCGCGTAGCCAAAATCCGCCGAGGCCGCAACGATGACCGGCGTCAGCGAGTTTGGCAGGACGTGGCGAACCAGAATGCCCGGATGCCCCAAACCGATCGTTCGCGCGGCGCCGATGTAAAGTTCCTCGCGCACCCGCAGAACCGCGCCGCGCATAATGCGAGCCGTTCCTGGGAACCATGAGACACCGAGCGCGATCACAGCGCTCCAAATGCCAGGACCAAGTGCAGCAATGATGGCGATCGGCA
>NZ_JAMYSA010000194.1:0-6002 GCF_040321735.1 Mesorhizobium sp. M0293 | reverse complement strand
CACCGACCCGCCGCCGAGGCGGGTTTTGTGTTTTTGGCTCCTTTTGATTTGACGTCTGCCTGTGTTGTCGACGCGGAATGTCGGCAGGACAGAGGGGGGCGCCAGAAGCGCGACATTTGCGAGAAAATCATGTCCACACGCTACGCCACCATCATCACCGGCGATGACGGCCAAGAGATCGTCAGCGCCATCGGCGAATTCGAGGGTGCTGCGCCGCGGCCCCGTCTTGGCCGTGCCGAGCCGGTCGCTCCCGGCGTGCTGATCGGCATGGTGCGGGATGCGACCGGTGGCTTTTGTTTCCCGCAGGCAGGCGTCGGCGGGCAGCTTGTCGGTCTCGCCATGGCGCGCCTCAAGGCGCGGGCCAGCGTGGCAGGGCCTGCCCAACCGACGAGGCCTGCCCAGGCGGCGAGGCCGAAACGCACCAAGAAGGCCAGGAAGAAATCCGCCCGCTCGAAGAAGCCGGGCAGCCGGGCCAGATCGATGTCGAAGGCCGACGTTGCCGCCACCGATGCCAATGCCACGGACGGCCACGTCCATGACTGACAAAACCGCCGCCCGGCCAACGCGCGCCAAGGCAAAGCCGGCAAGGCGTAAACCCGCCACCAGCCCGGCGGCCACCAAGCCGCGCTCCAAGCGCGCGAAAAAGACGCTGGGCGACGATTTCCTGGCTGCCGTGCGCGCCGATTTCCGCACCCATGGCGCCGGCGTCATCGCCGAGGTGCGCGCCGACAAGCCCGACCAGTATCTGAAGATCGTGCTGTCGGTGCTGCCCAAGGATTTGCATGTCACCATCAACCAACTGGATGGCTTGAGCGATGACGAGATCCGCAACCGCATCCGCGCCCTTGAGGGCGTCGTCAAACCGTTCCTCGAAAAACCGGACGATGTCAGCGAGGACGGAATATCTGGCGCTGCTTGCGGAACTGGACCGCAGGCGCCGCACTAATCTTCTTGCCGCTTACCAGCCGTACCAGCGCCAGGCCGAGTTTCACGCGGCAGGTGCCACCAATCGTGAGCGGCTGTTCATGGCGGGCAACCAGCTCGGCAAGACCCGCGCCGGCGGCGCGGAGTGGGCCATGCACCTGACCGGGCGTTATCCCTCCTGGTGGCAAGGCAAGGTTTTTGACAGCGCGGTTCGTTTGTGGGCGGCCGGCGTCACCGGCGAAGGCACGCGCGACAATCCGCAGCGCGTGCTCGTCGGCCCGCCGCAGCAGCAGGCGGCCTGGGGCACCGGCATGATCCCCGCCGACGCCATCGTCCAGACCGCCATGGGCCGCGGCGCGCCCGGTGCGCTCGACAGCGTCGTGGTGCGCTGGGGCGGCGGCGGCGATGTGCAGGCCGATGAATCGGTGCTGTCGTTCAAGAGTTTCGAAAAAGGCCGCGAGAAATGGCAGGGCGAGACCCTGCACGGCGTCTGGTTCGACGAGGAACCGCCGCTCGACATCTATTCCGAAGGCCTGACCCGCACCAACGCGACGGGCGGGATTACGATCGTGACCTTTACGCCGCTGCTTGGGATGAGCGATGTGGTGATGCTGTTTTTGTCGGCCACGCAGGTGGAGGGCATGGCGAAGGGGTGACATCTCAGGACTTGGGTTCCTCGCCCCAGCAAAGCGGGGGAGAGGAAGGGCGCGAGGTCGCTGGCCTTGGCTCCCTTCCTCTCCCCCACCCTTGTGGGGATGAGGAACCCAAGCTTTCCAATGATTTCGCGATGGTGGTGCAAAGATTCTCTTCGAACGATGTAAGTTGGAGAACCAAAAGAATGTCCCGTCACGTCACCTTCATGACCATCGACGAAGCCGAGCACTATTCCCCCGACGAGCGCGCGGCGATCGTTGCCGCCTATCCCGCGCATGAGCGCGAGGCCCGCGCACGCGGCATTCCGGTGCTGGGCTCCGGCCGCATCTTTCCGGTGGCGGAGGCGCTGATCGCCTGCGAGCCGTTCCGGCTGCCGCGCTACTGGCCGAGGCTCGGCGCGCTGGATTTCGGCTGGGACCATCCTTCGGCCGCGGTCGAACTCGCCTGGGATACGGAGGCCGATGTCGTCTATGTCACCAAGGCTGCCCGCGCTTCGCAGCAGACGCCGGCCATGCAGACGCTGACGCTGAAGCCGTGGGGCGAATGGCTGCCCTTCGCCTGGCCGCGCGACGGCCGCCGCGAGACGCTGGAAGGAGCGGGCGTTGCGCTCGCCCGGCAATATGCCGCGCACGGGCTGAACATGCTGACCCGCCACGCGCAATTCCCCGACGGTTCGGTGTCGGTCGAAGCCGGGCTGATGGAAATGCTCGACCGCATGCAGTCCGGCCGCTTCAAGGTGTTTTCGACGCTGGCCGACTGGTTCGAGGAGTTCAGGCTTTATCATCGCAAAGACGGCCAGGTGGTCAAGCTGCGCGACGATCTGATGGCGGCGACACGCTACGGCGTGATGATGCTGCGCGAAGCGGTGGTTGATCCGGCGGAGTTCAAGGCGGTGCGACGGCCGGTGGGGCAGAGTGATCCGTTGGGGGCGTTTCGGTGAGGGGCAAGGCTCCCCACACTTCGTCGGAGCGGGACTTTCTGGGCGGCATGTCGGCTCAAAATATGCCAATCTCGGGCCGATCCATTGGAGGCAATGATGCCCAACCACGCGATGAGCCAGGCAAGTTTCCCGGAGATGTACGAGCGGTGGCTCGCAGGCCCTCTCTTCCGGCCGTGGGCCGAAATGACTCTCGAAGAGGTGGCGTTGTCTCCAGGCGATCGTGTCCTCGACATCGCTTGCGGAACAGGAATAGTGGCCCGCGTTGCAAGGGAGCGGCTCGGTGACGCCGGATACGTTGTCGGCATCGACGTCAGTTCGGATATGCTTGCCGTTGCGCGCGCCGTGGCGCCGGGCATCGACTGGCGCGAAGGCAATGCCGGCGCCCTGCCTCTCCATGATGGAGAGCAGTTCGACGTTGTCGTCTGCCAGCAGGGATTGCAGTTCTTTCCCGACAAGCCCGCGGCGGCAGCGCAGATGCGGCGGGCGCTGGCTAAGGGCGGCAGGCTGGCGGTAGCCACATGGCGATCCGACGACGAAATCCCGTTCTTTCGGGCGCTGCGCCGCGTGGCGGAGCGTCACCTGGGCGCCATCAAGGATCTGCGGCACAGCTTTGGCGACGCGGCCTCCGCTGAGGCGCTGCTCCGGGACGCCGGCTTCCACGAAGTCCGGTCAACGACTGTATCGCGCACAATACGCTTCCAGGACAGCGCACCCCTCCTGAGCTTGAACACGATGGCGCTCGTCGGCATGAGTGCTGTCGGCAGGGAAATGAGCGATCAGGAACGCAAGCGCGTCGTGGAGGCCATCGTGAGCGAAAGTGCGCCCGTGCTGCGCCCCTACGCCGATGGGTCGGGACTCGCTTTCGAGCTCAGCACCAATTTGGCGACAGCTGAAGGCTAACGAAGGAATTGCGAATACGGTGACAGTGCACTTTTATCGGGCGCAAACTGTCGGCGGGCAGAGCGATCCGCTGGGGCTTCAGGTGAGGGGCGAAATGCCCGACTTCGTCATTCTCGGGCTTGACCCGAGAATCCATGCCGCGACGGCCGCCGGGGAACGCGGCACGTCAGAACTCCGCGCCGTAGCAGCGCTCTCAGGTCGCGGCATGGATCCCTTGGGCTGCGAAGCAGCTCCAGGGGTCTGCGCCGCGTCGCTCCGCTCCTTGCTCCGCCATAGGATGAAGAGGTATCGGTCGCACCACCGCAATTCGAAATGACGCCGTATCACTCCACGATCTTCCAGTAAGAATCCTTGCGGATCACCTTGCCGTTGCGAAACGTGTAGAAGTCGCAGCCTTGGACTTCCTTTTTCACGCCCTCGCGGGTGGCGCCGGTGAGGGTCCATTTCGACATGCCGGTGTCGGCGGCCTCGTCCGCAAAGTGCTGAGCCTTGCCGTAGTGGACATCGGGCAAGCCTTCGAAGCGTGTCGCCAGCGCGTCCCGTACGTTGCGCCTGCCCTCGCAGCGAGTTCCCCAGGGCTCGGCTCCCCTCGGCATCTCCAGGACGCAGTCGTCGGCGAAGAACGCCATGATGCGATCGAGATCGTGCGCGTTGAAGGCTTCGCATAGCTCCGTCAGTGTCGCTCGAATGTCCATTCGTCCGTCTCCTGGATAGCCGACAGCGTTCCGAAGTTAGGTCACCGACGAGGGGGACGGTCAAGTGCACAAGCCGCCAGACTCCGCCCGAAAGCAGGAACCACAACCCATCGCCCGGCCCGTTCATGCCCCTCCGCATCATCCCCGCCACACTGCGCGACCTGTCCTACATCGCCGCCAACCTCCGCCCCGAAGACCGGGCCGAGATCGACTGCCAGCTTGACCACTGGTCGCCGGTTTTGCTGGCGCTGACGGCGTTGCAGGGGTTTGCCCATGTCGCCGAGCTCGACGGCAATCCGGAGGCCGGGTTTGGCGCTGCCGAACAGCGTGGCGGGCTGTGGATCGCCTGGAGCTGGGGCACGCGCCGGATGCGGCGCTGCGTGCCCGGGATGACGGAATTCTTTCACGCCGTGCTGGGGCCGCAGGTATCTGCGCGCGGCGCCTGGCGGGTCGAGGCGCGGGCGCTGGCCGCCAATGATCTGGCGCTGCGCTGGCTTGGCCGGCTGGGCGCAACGCAACGCTGCCTGCTGCCGGGCTACGGCAAAAACGGTGAAGATTTTTTCCTCTATGACTGGACAAGAGAAGGCTGGAACCATGTGTCTGTTTCAAAAACCACCGGAACTGAAGCCGCTGCCGCCGACACCGACAGCCGAGGACAAGGACGTGCAGGCGCGCGAGGCGGCACTGCGGGCTGAGCTCGAACAGCGCCAAGGCACGCTGAGCACCATCAAGACCGACCTCGCGCCCGGCAGCCTCACCGGCCAGCGCCGCGTGCTGCTGGGGATGTGACCATGACGCGATGAAGCGCAGTTTCAGGAAGCGCGTGTGGGATTGGTGGGTGTGGAGACGGCATGCGCGGGTGATGAGAAGGCGGGGGTGATGAGAAGGCGGGGTGATCTCCCCCCTCGAGGGGGAGATGGCCGGCAGGCCAGAGGGGGTCGGTACGACGGGACGCGACCTTCTATCTTGAAAAAGAGAATGCCGGCGCTCCACGCGAGGCGACCCCCACTGTCGCCTTCGGCGACATCTCCCCCTCGAGGGGGGAGATTACGCTCGCCGCGCGAAGGCCCAGACCATCAGCGGGTATTCCTCGTCATTGCTCAAGTCCCGCCACAGGCCGTAGGCGCGGACGGGGCCGCCGATGTGAGCCCTGGCGCAAGCCTTGTTGCCCCAGCCGTGGACCTTGACGTTGGCTTCGGGAAAGCCGCCATCGACCATCAGCTGCTTGAGGCCGGCGGGCGTCCATCTGTTGTAGTCGTGCGGCCTGGCGTGCACCCGAAACAGGAACGGTGTCGCCACCATCGCCCAGCCGCCGGGCCGGGTCATGGCGTGGATGTTCTGCACCGCCGCCTGCGGCCGCCGCACATGTTCCAGCACCTGGTCTGCGATGACGATGGAATATTGCTCGTCGGTGCGGTCCTTGCAGATGTCGAAGGCGGGGAAATCGACCGAGCGGTAGTTGGGGCACATCGCCCGCCAGGTGCGGTTCCAGCCGGGCGAGATCTCGATCACGTCGGAAGCTTTGCGGTTGCCCGCTTCGAGAAAGAGGCTGAACGCCTCGATCTGGCGGATACGCAGCCAGTTGCGGGAATCATAGCCAAGCAGCCGCTTCGCTACCTGTTTGCCGCGGTTTTTCAGGGTGCCGGCAAGGCTTGTCGTCGTCACATCGACCTCCTCGAAACCCCGCCATGAGAGAAAGCTAGCCCAGGCAAGTGGGCAAAAGATGACAGGAGTTTTTAGGGGAGGTTGGCGCGAGGCACCCCCCTCTGTCCTGCCGGACATCTCCCCCGCAATGGGGGAGATTGGATGTCGCGACGGCCTTCGCCAATTGTCAACGTTGCAGGAAAATTGAGGCCCAAAAGGTGCCAATCTCCCCCTTTGCGGGGGAG
>NZ_JAMYSA010000193.1:0-6131 GCF_040321735.1 Mesorhizobium sp. M0293 | reverse complement strand
GACCCTCCGGTGAGTGCTGCAGCTTGGTAACTCCAGTCTCCTCGGTCCGGTCCGAATGGACAACCCTCTGAAAGCTCACACCTAGATTTCTTGAAGCCGGAAACGGTGGGTGTGGACGACTATGATGCGGACATTATCAAAACGTTAAAAAGTCATGACGTCCGCGTCATTATGACGGCATCGAATGCAAATACTATCACGCATTACCTCGCCGCGGCACCCGAGGCAATCGTCCCCGTCGTCAAGGCGCTGGAGGAAGACTTTCCAACGGCTAACATTGCCACAAGAAAGGTGAGCATTGTCTCAGCCATCGGAAGCGCTCCCAATCTCCAGAGCCTAGCGGCCATTGCTGCGCAAGCGTTAGCGGATGCCTGCATAGAGGTCCTGGGAGCACATCAACTCATGCGCAACGTAGATATACCTTCATAGTGGACGAATTGCACTCGGATGACGCAGTTAGGGCGCTTCACAGCACCCTGATCGAAGATCCGCGACCGCGTCTTGCCGCTCAGCGTTCCCCTCGTGTGGACGCGCCAAGGCTGAGTCGCACGCGGATGGACGACGGTTGATTTGCATCGCGTCACCATCGGGATGGACCACAATGCCGAGCGGGATCGCGTCTGCGAGCTTGGTCTTCTAAAGGCTTATTGAGATTCACCGTGAGTTAATGACGGCAGCTGCGAGATTAAAAGCCGGCCTCAGCGAGTTGAGCCAGACCATCCGCATCATTGGCATCGGTCTTGTTGAGTGTCTCGTTCAACACCTTCTGTGCGTGCCGCGCTTCTATACAGATCGCCGGAGCCCCCTCGGTCGTTAGCGCATGATAGAACCACGTAGAAAGCGGCCCCGTCTCGAACACGATGGCGTGCGGCGCGTGCTTGCGGATAAGCTCCGCCAGAAGCTTTGGGTCCGAAGGACACTTCCCCCGCCAGATCCGTTTCCCGCCCTCTCGAACCGAAATCGACGTGTCTGTCGATAGCGAATTAAGTTGTCCGGTTTAGGTAGCACACGAGTTGTCCGCTGCTTCTGGTTTTGTTCTGCTGGCCGCCGAGCGGGTTCAAGCGGCTTTTTGTGTCTGTAGGGCTATTCCATTGTGGTCGTAGCGGCCCAGACAGCGAGGCCCGTGGAAGATTGCATAGGCGCCGTCCTGATAGCGGCGCACCTTGACTGTCGCCTTGACGAAATGGGGCCGCAGCGGGCTTTCGGGAATTTGCAGCTTCAGCCGATTGAACGAGACGCAATTGTCGTTGCCGACCTGGCGCTCCTCCTGAATGCACAGGATCTCGCCCAGATCGACGCCGGGAATGGCGACGAAGGCTGAGCCTTCCTATTCGGGCTTGACGGCGAAGCGCTTGTTGTGGGCCGGAATATAAACGTCGCGCAGAAAGCTGTTGGCCTCCTCTATGGTGGCGATCCCGGCCAACGCCAGCTCTTTCGTCAGCCGGTCTTGCAAGGTTTGGAAAACCCGCTCCGAACGACCGCGTGCCTGCGGCGAATAGGCCGCGATATGCTCGACGCCAAGGTGAGCCAACGCGCGACCGACCTGTGTCAGGTTTGTCCGGTCGATTTTTCCACCAGCCTGCGGCGTATGGAAATAGTGGCTGCCTCGATCCGTATAGAGGCTCAACGCCAGACCATGGCCGCCAAACACCTCCTCCAAAGCCCGAAACGTCGAAGCCGTCCCTTCTTCCTCGGTCAGAAAGCCCGAATAGATGGTGTTCGTCGCATCGTCCATCGTGACGATGAGGTCGAGCGCCGGTTGGCCGCCGAGCCAGATGTGGCGCGAGCCATCCTGATGCAGCATCATCCCCGGCAAGGGTCGGCGCGGCCGCTTGCGCCGGTGTGCTCCACGCCTGGATGCCTTGGTCAAAAGGCCTTTCGAATGCAGGAACGCCTTCGTCCAGGTGTAACTCCAGCTGAACCGATGATCGCGCACCAGAAGTTCGTGGAAATGCTTGGCCGTGAACCCGCTGTAGCGCGTCCGGTAGAGGGTCTCGACCTCAAACTCCCGGTCCAGCGGAACCCGTTTGCCAGACGCCTTGCCAAGACGCCGGTCCAACAAGCCGGCCTCCCCAGCCTCTTCATACCGGCAGCACCAGCGCCGGAAGGTTCGCTCGCTCAGACCCAGCAACTGCGCAGCCTCCATCTGGTTGAACTCCAAAGCCTCATAGCGGCTCAATATGTCTCGGAACTTGATCATTCGCACACCTTGATTGGCTTCCGACCGGCGCATCCTGACCCCGTTTAAAAGGTCAAGACTTACCGGACAGATCGTGTGCTACCTAAACCGGACATATCGTGTGCTACCGACAACCGAAATCGACGTGTCTTTCAATGAAACATCAAGCCCGATATACTGGTCCATGGTTGCTCTCCGTTTGATGTTGGGCCCGGTTCCAATCGTGAGCCCGTTTTTCCATCTTATCGGGGGCAACCACCTCCGCCAGCCATCATCTTTTAAATCGAGCTGGGACGATCGCGCCGCGATTACCCCATGTTCTGCACGAGCTACGAGGCCTGGAAGCAGCGCGTGTTGCCAACGATGCGCCAACGCCACGCCGCGGGTGAGAAGGTGTTTGTCGACTACGCCGGCGACACCATCGATATCGTCGACCCGATAACGGGCGAAGCTCAGGCCATGAAGTTGTTCGTCGGCGCCTTGGGAGCCTCCAGCTATGTTTACTGCGAGGCTCGGCCGAGCGAAGGGCTGGGCGACTGGATCGGCTGCCATGTCGGCATGTTCGCCGCCTTCGGCGGAGTGGCGACCATCACGGTCTGCGACAATCTCAAGGCGGCTGTGACCAACCCCGACCGCTATGATCCCGGCCTCAACCGTACGTACCAGGATATGGCCCGGCACGATGGCACCACAATCCTGCCAGCACGGCCGTACAAGGCCCGCGATAAGGCAAAAGTCGAAGTTTCGGTCCAAATTGCCCAGAGATGGGTGCTGGCGCGCCTTCGCAACCGCCGCTTCTTCAGCCTGGTTGAACTCAATCAGGCGATCGGTGAGCTGGTCGCCGATCTCAATGGACGGATCATGCGGGCCTATGGCATGAGCCGAGCCGAACTGTTTGCCGCAGTGGACGCTCCGGCGCTGAGACCTCTGCCGGCCGAGCCTTATGCCTTCGCCCTATGGAAACGCTGTCGGGTGGCGCCCGCATGTCGAAGTCGACGGCAACTGGTATTCGGTTCCCTATCGCCTGATCCGCGAGCTCGTCGATGTCCGCATCGCCGATCGCACTGTGGAAGCTTTCTACAAGGGTGAACGGGTTGCCAGCCACGCCAAGTCCCCGGGCCGGCGCAACCACACTACGCTTGCCGATCACATGCCCAGCGCTCATCGCCGGCACGCCTCCTGGACGCCGACCCGGATCAACTTCGTAGCGGAAAAAATAGGTCCGTCAACGGCAGCCTTGACCACGGCGATCATGACGGCTCGGCCTCATCCCGAGCAAGGGTTCCGTCTTCGCCCTGCAAAAACCTATGGCGCTGCCCGTCTGGAAGCAGCCTGCCGGCGTGGAAGCGCCATCCAGGCCCGCTCTGTTGGCTCCATTCGCTCCCCTCAAGTCTGGCTGGACCGCGCCTTCGCGGACCCGGAACCCGAGCCCCAACCCCTGCGCCACGGCAACATCCGTGGCCGCTCCTACTTCCACTGACCCTCATCATCAGGAGAGAAAATGCTCATACACCCATGAACGCCTCATCCCCCTTGGCCTGGCCGGCATGGCCAAAGCCTTCGAGGAACAGAGAAACTCGCCCGATCTCGCGGCCCGTCTCCTACCAGCGTGTCCCGCGCTGTTCGAGGCAATGGCGCTGGCTCGCGGCGACGGTCGCCATGCCCGCATGCTCAAGTCTCTCGCTCGCGTCGAGCTGCTGATATTGGACGACTGGGGGATCTCGGTGCTCACTGCACCGGTAGCCCGATCGCATCGCCGGCTGCATGGATCTTGGTGCTTAACCGCCACCGACCCAGGCCTTGGGCATCCGCCCCCCCTCATATGAGGCACATCGTGTCAATGGTAGTGGTGACGGCCTAGTCACTTTCGAACGTAGTCGGGATCGGCCTCGCGGCGAATTGCGGAACAAGTGCGCATTTCGCTGATCGTGGGCAGTGATTTTCACGCGATCGTGGGCAGCAGAAGCCTGACCGACGGTTTGCTATGAGTTCACTGGTTTCTAGTCGGCGTCAAGCGCGCTTGCTTGCCAGCTATTTTCCGCAAGCTTTCGCCGGTCATGTTGATGCGATGAGCATTGTGAACGAGGCGGTCGAGGATGGCGTCGGCAAGGGTGGGATCGTCGCCGATGACTTCGTGCCACTGATCGACGGGCACTTGGCTTGTTACGATGGTGGAGGCCCGCCCGTTGCCGTCTTCAAGCATCTCCAGCAGATCGATGCGCTGGCTTTGACGCCTGATCGCCAGCCCCGGACAGCGCAACGACATCGCCTTTGCTCGATCTTGTCGATGGCTTCGAGGCTGGCGCCACGATCGCCGACAAGGGCTATGACGGCGACCATCTGCACGAAAAGATCGCCCAGAAGGGGGCCGAGATCGTCATTCCGCCCAAGCGCAACCGCAAAGTCCAGCGTCATTTACGACGCCCACCTCTACAAGGAGCCCAACCTCATCGAACGCTTCTTCAACAGCTCGAGCACTTCCGCCGTGTCGCAACCCGCTACGACAAGCTGCTGCCGAACTTAATGGGCTTCGTCTAACTCGCCGCCATCGCAATATGGTCAGATAGTTAAATCGTCACTACGTCCTAGAAAATTTGGCGAATCTGAAATTTAACACAAAATAACGTTATTCGACGCGGGGATGGGGTAGAGCTTTGGGGTGCCGTCCGCCGAGGGCGGCGCGTTAAACCCGGGCAGCTCTTGTGCATCAGTGAAGACAGGGCGCGAGGGGTCGCATAGCAATGACTATGGAAAGCCCACCGATGACTGCAGTTTCTCAACTTAGAAGCCGGGCAATCGCAGCTCCCGATCAGTTTTCTTTGAACTCATCGACGAAATTGCAGACAGCAGACAAGATGGCATTTGCTGCCGAGTTCGGCCGATTTCTCGACCGGGCTGATGGTGTTGCTCAACCAGAGAAGTTGTTCGAGTTGGTATGTGCTTTTGCTCAGGGTTTTGATTGTCCCTGGATCGCATATGGCTCTCTTACTCCCGACCAAAGATGTTTGAAGCCAGTTCGTCGCGATCCTGCTGTCATGCTGACCTATCCTGATAAATGGCAAGAGCGCTGTGTACAGATGGGTTACAACAAGATAGATCCTATCGTTAAAACTATTCGAAAGCGGGCAGGAGCATTTCGCTGGAGCGAAGTATACGAAGACAAAAGCACCACTGAAGCTGAACGACGTATTTTTGACGAGGCAGCAACGTTTGGCTTAAGGTCGGGTATCAGCGTGCCGTTGCATCGCCCCAATGGCAGCTTTGCCATTGTGAGTTTTGCTCAGGTTTTGGATCGTGAGATCCATAATACTACGATCACATACCTAGAGCTTGTCGCTTTGCACTTCCATCTGAGGGTCGCCGAGCTCACGAATTCGGGCGTCACAGATACGCCTGCTCTTTCTCCAAGAGAAAAGGAGTGCATTTCGTGGGTGGCGCGAGGAAAATCGTCGTGGGAGATCGGAAGAATTTTGAAAATATCTGATAATACCGTCAATTTCCATATAAAAAATGTGCTGAGAAAACTGAATGTGTCTAACAGAACTGTTGCCGCTATCGAAGCGATAAACATCGGGATTATATAACGCAGAATGATATACTAGCATCATAACGGATTGATTATATAGTAGACAAAAACCAACGCTTCAGCGAAGTTTACGGCATTTTATCTATACCCGGGTACGCTGATCGCATTAATATGCCAAAAGATCACCGTGCATTTCAACCCGAACGGCGGAGTCACCGCGCCTCGGCAGCGCGCTTGGCGTGGCGGGGAGCGCCTATCGTCGGCGCGGCCACCGCATTTATCGTATTGCCAGATGCCCTCGGACCAGCTTCGAGAAACGTCTGGTGAACTCTTTGATCGTGTCCCGCGGCGTGGTGTAGCTGGCGGCATTGGTCGCCGTGCTCTCCGGCATGGACCGGGCTGATCAGCGCGCCACGGCTGGCAGGC
>NZ_JAMYSA010000192.1:0-6256 GCF_040321735.1 Mesorhizobium sp. M0293 | reverse complement strand
GGGCCTTGGGGCGCCTGGGGGGATGGCTGGGGGAAACACACCGGCGCGGGTCCATGCCCCGGGCGGGGTGGGGCTATATGCTGCCCCTCCGGCGGGGATTTGCGCGGGGGCTGGGGGCCGAGCCGATCCGGATTACGAAGGGCCGTATTGATTTCGAGAACGTCCATTTCCACTACGGCAACCATCGGCTGCGGCTCTACAGCGATTTCTCGGTGTCGATCAAGGCCGGCGCGCGGGTTGGATTGGTCGGTCCCTCGGGGTCCGGCAAGACCACATTCGTGAAGCTCATCCAGAGGCTCTACGACCTGAACGGCGGCCGAATCCTGATAGACGGCCAGGACATCTCCAAAGTGACCCAGGCGTCGCTTCGTTCGCAGATCGCGATCGTGCATCAGGAACCGATCCTGTTTCATAGGTCGTTTGCCGAGAACATCGCCTACAGCCGGCCCAGTGCGAGCCAGGCCGAGATCGAGGAAGCGGCACGGCTCGCCAGCGCGCATGAGTTTATCGCTCGCCTGCCGAAGGGCTATGGCACGCTGGTGGGCGAACGCGGCGTGAAACTTTCCGGCGGGGAACGCCAACGGGTGGCGATCGCACGCGCCTTCCTCGCGAATGCACCCATCCTGATCTTCGATGAGGCGACCTCAAGCCTCGATTCGGAATCGGAGGTGCTGATCCAGAAGGCGATGGAACGGCTAATGGTCGGCAGGACCACGCTGGTCATCGCGCACCGGCTCTCGACAGTACGCGCTCTCGACAGGCTGCTCGTCTTCGACCGCGGCCGCATCATCGAGGAAGGTAGCCATGCGGCGTTAGTCCGTCTCGACTGCGGCATGTACCGCCGCCTGTTCGAGCGACAGGCGCTGGAGCTGACGAAGGGCCTTATCTGAGGCCAATGCGGACCGCGGTCCAATGAGGGCGGCTTCCATTTCCCAAGACGGCGGAGTCCTGTCCGCCCGTCTTGGGAAACGACGGTCAACCAACACCTACTGTCGAGTTTGTCGAGTCCGCGACACCGAGGGCTGTTCGGCCCAGCTCCTGCTGCACTCTCGTTAAGTCATTGAATATATGCAGGGCGCGTTCTTCTGAGGCACTTTTCTGCGCAACTGGCACAGTTTTTGGAGCTCCCTCGTTGCGAGGCGGCAGAAGCTGACGACCGACCTTCATGTGTCGTGGGTGAGATCGCGATGGCGATTCACCTAATTTGAACACGTGCGAGCCGTTCTGTCTGCGGATTGATTTCAGGCCACGGCTGCCGCCGCAGTTTCCGCGCCGTGATCTCTCGCATGTGGCGAACGTTGCTTTGATTCCGATCGTTGTGAAGATCGAACGAGGAGATTTCGAATTGCTAAGAATATTCAGACGGAGCGTTGAAGGCTTTCCGGTGATCGAAAGCCCTGCGCCAAATTTCACTGCGGCGGCGGCTGGCCTTTTCACTGTTGTCGCCGCAATCGTCACCGCTACTTTGGCAGCACACGCACAACAACTGGAGCAGGAGGAAGTTACGGTCGAAACAATTCCCGCCGGCACCAAGAAAGTCTATCTCGCCGACATGGCGGCCAACCACAATGTCGATGGTCGCCTGTATATTCTCGACGCCGACGATCTTAAATTTCTGGGGATTGTCAGCACCGGCTTTGACGGGATGATTTACGCTCCCCACCGCAAAAACGAAATTTACGTCGCCACCACGTATTACTCGAAGCTGACCCGTGGCGAGCGCCTGGATCTCCTCGAGGTCTATGATGCTTCGAGCCTTGCGCTCAAGGAAGAAATCGAGATTCCGAAGACACGTGCGCTAGCTGGGAACTATCGGCCGCTCATGCAGGGCTCCGCCGATGACCGCTTCGTCTTTATCCAGAATGCCACGCCGGCAACTTCCGTCACTGTCCTCGACATAAATGCCAAGGCGGCCACTGCCGAGATTTCGAACGACGGCTGCTACGGCACCTATCCAGCATCGGGAAATCCGTTACGCTTTTCCACGATTTGCGGTGACGGCACCTTCGGCACTTACACGCTGGCGCAGGACGGCAAGAGTGCCGAGCGCAAGTCGAGCACAAAGCTCTTCGACGCCGACGAGGAAGCATTGTTCAGCCACGCCGAGCGGGAAGGCCAGAGTTGGCTGTTCGTCTCCTACGGCGGCACGGTGTACAGGGTCAACTTGGAAGGCGAAAGCGTGGAGCTGCTCGAGACATTCCCGCTCAACGAAGGAGTGGAAGGCAGCTGGCGCCCGGGCGGGGCCCAGCCGATCGCCTATCATTCCGGTTCCGGAGTGCTTTTTGCGCTGATGCATTCAGGCGGTGTGGAGGGCAGCCACAAGAACCCGGCGGAGGAAATTTGGGCCTTCGACGTGCGAAAAAAGGCACTGCTATCGCGTTCTCCTACCAAGACAGCGACTTCCCTGACCGTTTCCACCGCGGAGACACCGACCCTGTTTGCAGTCAACCCGATCGACGCGACAGTCATCCGGTATACCGCCGATCCCGCGGCGCGGTTCGCGCTGACTGAGACGCATGTCGAGAAGGTGGGTGAGACCGTCATACAGGTCGAGGCTGATTGAGCGCCATGCACGAGCTCGATCCCCTAGCCGTCGTCACTTCGATCGGGCTTCTCGTTTTGGTGTTCGCGCGCGCTATTCTTCACAAAATTACGGATTTCGGGAAGTTGCGGCAAACCGTCATCGATTATCGTATCGCGCCGGAGCGATTGGCCGGACCTATCATCGCTGCGCTGACCGGTGCCGAGAGTCTCACCCTGGCATCGCTGCTTACGCCGGGCTTTAGAGGCTTCGGAACGCTGGCGGCGGCGTTCCTTTTATTGGGCTATGGCGCAGCGATGGCGATCAACCTGGCACGCGGGCGCACAAATATCGATTGCGGCTGCGGCGGCCCCGGTCAGAGCATCTCCTGGGCACTCGTTGGCCGCAACGTCACGCTTGCCGGCCTTGCTGGAGTCGCCGCCGCGCCGGTGGTCCGGCCGTTCGGTGGATTCGATGTAATGCTGATGCCGACGGTCCTCGGGGCGGCTTGGCTGCTTTTGCTTGTTTTTGAGAGGCTGATGCAGACCTTCTCACATGTACGGGCAGTCGGCGCCTACCGCCGCAGATATTGAAGGGGGCGGACATGACACTTCAGGCGCTGGCTGTCACCGTCTTGATCTTAGGGCTCCTGGTGATCGCCTTGCTGATCCTCGTTCTGGCGCTCGCCCGGCAGGTGGGGGTCCTATTCGAGCGGGTCGCTCCGATGGGGGCGCTCATCATTGATTCAGGCCCCGGCATCGGCGATCCAGTTCCCAAGATGGACCTGACGACGCTTGACGGTCAGTCGATTGCAGTCGGTGTCGCCGGGGATCGAAGCCAGCTCTTCTTTTTCGTGTCGCCGGACTGCCCGGTCTGCAAGCGGCTTTTGCCCATCCTCAAATCGACCCGAACGGCGGAAGCCGGCTGGCTTGACGTGGTGCTCGCCAGCGATGGCGAACGCAACATCCACGAGCGTTTCGTTCGCGAGCGCGACCTTGGAGACTTCCCTTATGTACTGTCTCGTGACTTCGGTATGATTTTTCGTGTCAGCCGGCTGCCCTTCGCCGTGCTGATCGACGGATCGCGCGTGGTGCGCGCCAAAGGGTTGGTGAACAATCGCGAACAGCTCGAGAGCCTTTTCACCGCGAAGGAAATCGGTTCGCCGTCGATCCAGCATTACCTGGACAGGGCGGCCGTTGAATGAGCTTCGAGATTCATTGGAGGCAGACATGTTAAAGAAATTTTCCAGATTCGTTACCGCTCTCGACGATGCCGCGGAGGCCGGAATCCGGCGCTCCGCTCAAAGACTTGGGCGGCGCAGCTTTCTGTCGATCCTAGGTGGAGCATTGGTTGGCGGAACAGCGCTACCCATGCTGCCCTTCGATCGAAGCGGCGGACGCGCTCACGCGCAGGGCGCGGACGACGATAAGGCATGCGAATACTGGCGCTATTGCGCCCTTGACGGGTTCCTGTGCACCTGCTGTGGCGGCACGGTCTCGTCCTGCCCGCCGGGGTCGGAACCCTCCGCCGTCACTTGGGTCGGCACCTGCCAAAGCACCCAGGACGGCAAGTCCTATCTCATCAGTTACAATGACTGCTGCGGCGTGACGTCATGCGGTCGCTGCCCTTGCAACTACAATGTCGGCGAGCGACCAGGATACCGGATGGGCGTCCATAACGACATCAACTGGTGCATGGCCAATGACCGGAGCAGTTATCATTGTACCGTCGCTGCCGTGATCGGCATGTCGGCGGCCGGCTGATCACGCATGGGTATCTGGCCAACCCTCCTGACCGGCATGGTAAGTGTGGGACTGTTGAGCTTGACCGCGCACGCGTATGCCGTCAGCGATTCCCCGCGGACCCTCTACCTGCTGCGTTGCTCTGGCTGTCACGGCATCGACGGCAGTGGCTCGAAGACTGGCCGTGTGCCCGGGCTCGCGGGCATCAACAAATTGCTCCTGCATCCTGATGGGCGACTGTTTCTCGCCAATGTGCCGGGCATCAAGAACTCCGGCCTTTCGGACAGTCAGATCGCCCAGCTACTGAACTGGGCGCTCGATCATTGGGGCGACCGCTCGATCAGTGAGATTGGCCCGCCGCTGAACGGCGATGAAATCAGGCGTCTCAAGAAGATTCCCGTGGACGATCTCACTCGCCTGCGCGGCCGCATCGCGGATGACCTCGCAGCTCAAGGCATCGATATCGGGTCCTATTCGGCGCAGTGAGCTCAAATCGGCGTCAAACAGGAGCTCGACCAGATCCGGCCCACGGCTCCGGAAAGAGGCCGCGTCAACCAGGGAGATAGTAGGCAACATGGCATGGGACAACGAACGTCTTAGGGCTCTTCGCAACAAATATGGAGAAGGCGATAGCGGTGAGCCGTTCGACCCGAAATTCCGCCGTGTCACCCAGAAGATCGAATTGTCCGGGTTAAGCTCCAGCGGCCTGCCCTATGCCGGCATCCCTACCTTCCTTGACGCACCCTACCGCCCGATCGACCCCTCCAATCCCGATTTCGGCGACGTTCAGGTGGCGATCGTCGGCGTGCCGATGGATCTGGGTGTCACCAACCGCACTGGCGCCAGCTTCGGGCCGCGCGCGTTACGCGCTATCGAGCGTATTGGTCCCTATAATCACGTACTCGACTGCGCGCCGGTGTTTGATCTGCGCGTCGCAGACATTGGCGACGTCCCCTTTTCCAGCCGCTATCGGCTCGAGCAGTGCCACGCCGACATTGCGGCCTATCTCGACACCATCGTCGCGGCCGGCGTGATACCGCTCACGGTCGGTGGCGACCATTCTATCACCCATCCGATCCTCAACGCGGTCGGCAGAGAACGTCCCGTCGGACTTATTCACATCGACGCTCATTGCGACACCGGCGGCGCTTTCGGCCAGACCAGGTTCCATCACGGTGGCCCTTTCCGCAATGCGGTGCTCGACGGTGTGCTCGATCCGACGCGAACTATCCAGATCGGTATCCGTGGTGCGGCGGAATATTTTTGGGAATTTTCCTACGAATCCGGCATGACAGTGATCCATGGCGAGGACATCCCCTCTATTGGCATTCCCACAATCATCGAAAAGGCGATGCAGGTCGTCGGTGACGGCCCCACCTATCTCTCCTTCGACATTGACAGCCTGGATCCCGCCTTTGCCCCCGGAACGGGGACGCCTGAAGTGGGTGGGCTCTCCACCCGGGAAGTGCTGGAGTTCCTCCGCGGCCTCAAGGGTATCGACCTTGTCGGCGGCGATGTCGTCGAAGTCGCTCCGCAATATGATGCCACGACCAATACCGCTCAGGCCGGCGCTCAGGTGCTTTTCGAGACACTGAGCCTGATGGTTTTCAGCCCGTCCATTGCCCACAAGCCGGGCTAGGGACCCATAGGATCAACCACAACGATGACAACGGAACGGCCGGGGTGACCGGTTTCAAAAGGGAGGATGACTACCCCGCTTTAGGCATCGGCCTGGACGATGACGGCTCGGGATGCTCCTGTCGTCGATCGCGCGAGCGCGTAGTAGACCACCGCTGGCGGCGCACGGCCTTCCCCTGGCCGTCTGAAAGGGCACCTTCAACGGCACCCCAAAACCTCAATCTTCATCGACCTAAGGTCGGAGACTCCGACGAACCCTTAAATCACGCAAGATCGTGGTCGAGTAGCTCAGCCATTCGGCTTTCGCCCTCACAGATCCGGGCGGGCGGATTTCCCGCACCCGGCTCTTCCCGAG
>NZ_JAMYSA010000191.1:0-6498 GCF_040321735.1 Mesorhizobium sp. M0293 | reverse complement strand
TCTCACCATGGTGCTGATTCCCCTCAGAAAACAGCACCACGCCGCCATGCAAAATCATCAAATGTGAGTCAGACCCCCTTTTGCGCGCCGATCCAGGGTCCCAATTGCGGGCCGATTGACAGCTGAGGAAGAATTGCACGCAAGGGCGCAAACGGAGTAAGCGGTGCGCCAAGGCACCTTGCAATAGGCTGATAAACATGGAGCTTTCGCGCCATGACATTGGAACATGCGAGGGGCGATATGGTCGCCGAGATCAGCGGCGGCGCGCCGGCCGAAGATTGTGCAGCGATGCCCGGGCGCGTGCGGCAGCGAAGGCTGTGGAGTTGCACTGAGAAGCGCGCGTTGGTCGACCTGGCGAGCGCGGCGGGGTCGTCGGTGCCTGAGGTCGCGGAAGCGTTCGGCGTAGCTCCATCCCAGCTCTATGCGTGGCGCAAGCAGATGGCCGGCGGCGAACTCGAGGCCGATCGGGCGATGGCAACTTTCGCGCGGATCGAAGTGAACGATCTGCCCGAGGTCGAGCGTCCCGTCGCCGATTGCCCGGACCCGGCCGGCAGGATCGTCGTGGCCTTTCCGAACGGCGCGCGATTGCGGATCGACGGGACCATCGATCCGACGGCGCTGCGTATCGTACTGGCGGAGTTGACCAGGTGATCACGGTGGTGCCGACCGACCGGATTTACTTGTGCTGCGGTGAGACCGATATGCGCCGCGGGATCAACAGCCTGGCGCGGATGGTGCAGCAGGTGCTCGCACTCGACCCGCATTCCGGCGCGATTTTCTGCTTCCGTGGACGCAAGGGTCATATCATCAAGATTTTGGCGCATGACGACCAGGGGTTCTGCCTTTTTACAAAACGCCTTTCCGATGGGTGTTTCGCCTGGCCGACGACCAAGGATCAGGTGACCGTGTCGCTCACCAAGGCACAGCTTTCGCTACTTTTGGACGGGATCGATTGGCGCCGGCCGAACAAGATTTATCGACCGCGTCTGGCCGGCTAAATTAGGCCGTTTCTCATTGATTTTGTGTCGATTTTGCTTCCGTAGACGAGGCCTTTCGGGTATGTAATTTGGGTGTCGGAACAAGCTCCCTCCATCGCTGATTTCCTCGCTCGGATCACCTTTCTGGAGGCGGCCGTTTGTGCCCGTGACACCGCCATTGCCGAACGGGATGAGCAGCTGCGAAGAGAGCGCGCCGAGGCCGCGCTTCGCATCCAGCGCCTGCAGCTGCAGATCGATCGCTTCAACCGCAAGGCCTTCGGCCGCTCCTCCGAGAAGCTCGGCCAGATGCGGCTTGAACTCGAAGATCTCGAGACCGATTTCGGGGCCAGCGTGCCCGATCTCGAACTGCCTATCGTCGCGCACAGCGACAAGGTCCGGGTGTTGCCGCTGCGTAAGCTCAACCCCAACCTGCCGCGCAAGCGGGTCGTTCGCGAGCCGTCTTGCGCATGTTGCCCGGGCTGCGGCGGCGATCTGCGCGCCATGGGCGAAGATCGCGACGAGATGCTCGATCTGGTCGCCCAGGCCTGGCAGGTGATGGAGACCGTTCGACCCAAGTACAGCTGCCGGACCTGGGATAAAATCATCCAGGCGCCGGCACCAGCCAAGGCCATTGCACGCGGCAAGCTCAGCTATGCCGCACTTGCCCATATCATGATGGCCAAGTGGGGTTATTATCTGCCCTACTACCGTCAGGTACAGATGATGGCCGCCAAGGGCGTCGATATCGAGCGATCCACGCTTGCGCGCAGCGCCGGCTACGCCGCCGCCTTGCTCGATCCAATCTACAATCGCATCCGTGAGATCGGCCGTACCCGCAGCAAGATTCACACCGACGACACGCGGCTTCCGATCCTGGCGCCCGGCACCGGCAAGACGCATAAGGGCGCGCTCTGGGTCTATGTCGCCGACGACCGCAACTCGGGTTCGAAGGAACCGCCGATCGCCTGGTATCGCGCCACCATGGGCCGCGCCGGCGAGAGCGTGATGAGCGAGCTCGCCGGATTTGCCGGCACGCTCCAGGCCGACGGTTTCAGCGGCTATAACCAGCTCTACAAGGGCGGCGCCATTCGAGAAGCCGCCTGCCTGGCCCATCTGCGTCGCAAGATATTCGACGTTCACGACAGCCAGCCGACCGAGCTCAGCACGACGGCGATGGCCGGTATCCAGGCGATCTACCGGATTGAGGAAGAGATACGGGGGCTGCCGCCCGCCGAGCGATTGGCCGCACGACGAAGGCGAACCCGACCACTGGTCCGCGCGCTGCGACGACAGCTCACGCGCCAAGGCAAGGGTTTGTCGCGCCATGCCGATATCGCGAAGGCCTTCGCCTATGGCACCAAGCGATGGCGCGCGTTCAATCGCTTCCTCTACGATGGCCAGCTCGAGCCCGACAACCTGATCGCGGAGCGCGCCATTCGCGGATTTACGGTCGGCAGGCGCAATTGGCTTTTCTCGGGCAGCTTCGCCGCGGCCGAGCGGTCAGCGGTCGTGCTCAGCATCATCGAGACCTGCAAGCTCTGCGGCGTCGATGCCGAAGCCTACATGGCCGATGTCACCGAGCGCATCCAGAACGACTGGCCAGCCTCGCGCTGGGATGAGCTGATGCCGTGGAATTGGGTGCGCCGCCAAGCGATGCCGCTCTCCATGGCGGCATGAGCGCAATCGATGACATGGCGCTGTCGGACGAGGCGCTCGAGGCCTGGATGGCCATCAAAGCCGCCCCCCGCCCGCTGGTGCGGACCATGTCGGCGCTGGATGGCTTCGTAACGGCGGCGGTCACCGGGCCGCGGTTCGCGGACCCGCAAGACTGGATGTGCCCGCTCATGGGGTTGCGGCGCGACGTCCTGGCCAAAGGATCTGCAACCGATCACGCCGTGTTTGCCAGCGTCGCCAGGATTCACAACCGGATCAACGAGACGCTCTTCGACAGACCGCAGGATTATGCGCCCCGATTCGCCACCAAGCCCAGCGGCGGCATCGACCCGCGGCCGTGGTGCCAGGGGTTCTACGCAGCCATCAATCTCAACATCAAAAAATGGAAATCGCTACTCGACCTCAACAACCCCAACCACGGCCTGCTGCTGCCGATCCTGATCTACTGCGTCGACAAAAAGGGCAGGCCCGTCCTCGGCAAGCCCAGGCCGGGGCCCGAGACCGCGCGCTTCATCGAGCACGAGGCGTACAAAGACATCGCCCTCGTCATCCCCGCCCTGCGCGAACTCCACTACTTCACCCGTTATGACGATCCGAAGTGATCGGCGCCGGCGCGCCGACCAACGATCGATCTAACCATCAAGACGATTTCGGGACAGGTGCCTTGGCGCACCGCTTACCAAACGGACGAACGACGCCAGCTTGAAATGCAGCTTCCCGGCGATCGACGCAAAGAGTTCGTCATCAGCATCGATACTGCGCATGTTCGCAGCGCCGATTCCAATTCCGCGCGCAACTTCGAGCTCGTTGTGGCCCGATGCGGCCGCGGCGGGCGGGGCGAAGGCGGCGGTCGCTATTTCGTGACCGGCAGCACCGACCAACGGGCAATCCGGGATCGCGCCCTTCATGCCCTTCGGGAAGTAGGCTACCGCGGCTTTGGCGATGTGACGGTGATTTCGGACGGCGCCGAAATCCTGAAGCGGCTACCCCGCGCAATGCCGAAGCCGACGGCCCACATCATCGACTGGTTCCACATCGCCATGAAGGTCCAGCCGATGCAGCAGATCGCCGATCATATGGCTCGATCCCGATCGGGTCTCTCTGAAGCGCTTCCCGCAATCGACCGTGACATCAGAGCGGTGAAGTGGCGCCTGTGGCATGGGCGGGTCGATCGCGCGATCACCGATCTGGAGCAACTCTTGGAGAGGGTGAAGGCTTCGCAAGGAGACAGCGAGTTCTCCATCGCCCGACTTCAAAGCCTCGGCTTGCAACTCCTGACCTATATCCGTTCGAACCGCGGCGCGATCGTCAACTATGGCAAGCGCTACCAAGCCGGCCTTCGCGTCGCAACGACTCTGGCTGGATCGGCGGTGAATTCACTTGTCGGCAAGCGGATGGTCAAGAAACAGCAGATGCGGTGGTCGCTCCACGGTGCTCACATGCTCATGCAGGTCAGGACGGCAGATCTCAACGGCGAGCTTCGCAATCGATTGCGGGCACCGTTCCGACAGCCAGAGCCGAACGTGCCACCACTATTCAAGCCCAAACCGCCTCTCCTGCGCGCCGCCTAACCCCAGAGAAGTTACCGGTCTCGTTAAGGGAGGACGGCAACCACCCCATCTGCCAAGCGACAGTTGTAGATCGAGGCGTCGCTGACCCCGTGCTTGCGGCACAGATCGGCAACCGATACCCCGGCCTCATGTTCCTTCAAAATTCGGATGATCTGCTCTTCAGAAAAGCGGCTACGTTTCATGTCCTGGTCCTCTCGATGGGCCAGAACGAACGTCAACCGGATTAGATCAGCGGGGCAAGGTCACCGCATGTCGGCCATGAATACGCCAACCCAATTACATTGTTGGAAATAAGTAACTCGAGCGAAAACGTGCAATTTGCCTTCGACACGTACCCTAATCGCGCAGAGATATCAATTTCCACATCCTGGAATTCAATGAACTGGTTGTACAGCGGGAAATACGCCTTATATACCGCCTCTTTCAGAACGAAGAGGTCCCGCCGCTTGAGCAGATGTAGATCGTACATGCGTTGCTCGTTAGGGGTGGCAATCAATTCGATCAGGTTCTCCGGCAGAGGTTCATTAGGCTCAATGTCGATGCCGAGAGCCGCAATCCTTTTCGTCCCTGCAATGGCGGCGGCTGCTACGGTATCGTGGTGCGCCAAAGATCCGACGACGCCGGGTGGCCAGATCGGAACACCAGAGCGCGTCTTTAGGATCGGCAGTTGTGGGAATCCCAGTTGCCCAAGGAGTGTTCTGGCGACTACTCTTGCAGCACCGCTTTGGCGGCGAACTTTGGTAACAGCGCGTCCCAACGAGGTAACTTCGGAAGCGTATAAGGTGGAGTCGTCGCCCGGTTCTATTGGACGGATGCCGACGAGGATGTTCCGTTGATCAATTGCGATAATCTCCATCTGTTTGGTTCCTTTGAGCTTTTCGAATGAGAAGCTCAGCCAATGCAGCTTGGCCTTGGAATTGACTCGGTTCGGTCGTCGATCAGCAGCGGCGGCGGACCACATATGTTTCCCATCTTTGGATCACCGAGCCAGAACTCCTCCGACATTTGGGGATTGTCGCGATCCGAGACCGAACCTCGTCTGGGTGCCAGAACCTTCGGTGCAGTTCGCTAGGGATCTTTTTCAAGAACCCCGGTTAAAGGCGTAGAAATGGCTCGGGCCAGAGCCTTGCGGTTTTCCAGAACACTCATCATCGTCACGTGGTCGCCTACAATCGGTACGGCAGTAATGGCCTCCGGACTCAAGACCCGGTCCCAGCCGCGCATAGGCGAACATGCCTCTGGGCAGAATGAACTCTTAGCTTGTCGTGCCCGAGAACTGAAGAGAGCCTCGGTGGCATAAAACTGATGTATCTCAATTGGCAGGGTTGGGACTTGGTACGCCTGCAGCGCCTTGTGGAACCGGGCGGTCCTTTCATACATCAAAACATCGTTATCGAGATTACGATCCAGAGGTATTGCGCCAATTTGCTGCCCCTTTTCAAGCAGCTGAGCGATTGAACTTTGTCCAGCAAATTGCTCCAACACTTCGAAGCTCTCATCATCTAAGGATTCAAAAGAATCGAGCACCACGTCTCGTACCATTTGGATGGGTGATATCTTTGTCACGTTTGCGGGTAGCGTAACATCGATGAGAGCGATGAACGACACAGCGTCATCGAGACTCAGCAAGCGCTGGGCGATTGCGTAAGCCAAGATTCCGCCTGATGAGTATCCAGCGAAGCGATATGGTCCCTGCGGTTGAATTTCTTTGATCGCGAGGATGACCTGATCAGCTATCGCTTCAAGGGTCAGTGGACGAACTTCATCGAAAGACGGCCATGGTAAAGCGTAGACGGGACAGTCTACGTCCATTTCCTCCACCAGACCGACGACATAGGAACAATCGCCAAAACCTGTGGGAACAAAGAAGAGCGGTGGCTGCGATCCGGTTGGTCGAATGGAAATCACTCCGCGACTCCTGGGCTGTGGCTCCAAATGAATCTTCGATGCAAGTTCCTTCAGAACAGGGGCTTGGAAGAGGTCAGCGGCGCTAAAGTCCAGCCCAAGATCTAATGCTCGACTGAGCAACTGCACCGCCAGGAGCGAATGGCCGCCCAGTTCGAAGAAGTTGTCGTGGCGCCCGACCCGCTCGACACCGAGAAGCTCCGCCCAGATCTGTGCCAGCGCCGTCTCGACCGCGCCGCGCGGCGCCTCATAGGCCGCCCGCGCATAGGCGTCGTCGTCGGGAACAGGCAGCGCCTTGCGGTCAAGCTTGCCGTTGGCCGTCAGCGGCAGCGCCGCCAGCCGCACGAATGCCGACGGCACCATGTAGTCCG
>NZ_JAMYSA010000190.1:0-6695 GCF_040321735.1 Mesorhizobium sp. M0293 | reverse complement strand
AGTCTCCCGGCGCACTAGTGGTAACACGCGCCGGCGCGCGCCTAACATGCTGACTTAACGACATATTCTTAAAGGCGGTGTTTAAGTCGGGCATGACGGTGGGCCGGGACGAGCGGTCGGCCATGCCAGCCCGGCCCTCGGCCTTGTAGCGCTCAACCCAGCGCGCCACGATCTTCGCCGACACACCATACGCCCGCGCCGCATGGGCTTTGGAAAAACCGCCTTCTATCACCGCCAGCGCCATCTCCTCTCGACGCAGCGGCGTGAGACGGGCATTCTTGTGGATGTTCATTCGGACCCTCCGATGAGTGCTGAAGCCTGGTAACTCCAGTCTCCTCGGTCCGGTCCGAATGGACAACCTGGCGAACGGGCCGTCGCGGACACTTTCCACGAGGTAGAGATAGCGGTGGCCGCGCGCGACTCTCTCAACGACAAACATGCCAGCGTTGTTAGCGAATAAAGGCCGTAAGATCCATACAGAACAGGGATAGCAGCACAAATGTTGTTACCACACATTTTCGCGCCGGAAATCCAAGGCAAGTGAATTCAATAGCTTAGCGGACAGTGTTCGCCATCCGTTCACCTCCAACTGTTCAAGTTGGGTCATGCCGGGCCTGACCGAACAGGCCGTGGCCGAGCGCATCGTCGCCTTGCGCCGCCAGCGGCTGACCGGCAAGCACATCGCCGTGCAAAACGGGCGTGTCGGAAGCAACGGTGAGCCCGGTGCTGGCCGCGGCCTGTCGCGGCTTAATACCTGGAAACCGACAGAACCGGTGCGCCGCCTATCAGCGCGAGCATTTGGGACACCCCATCACCGGGCGATATCCGGGCGCTGTCAACCGCCATCTCGGCACCGCCTGGTGGTTCCTCCATGTCTGCATCGATGATGCCTTGCGCGTCGCTTTCGTCCAAGTCATGCCCGACCAGCGCAAAGAGCGCGCTGTCACCTTCCTTGAAGCTGCTGCCATCGCTTATTACGCCGGCCTCGGCATCAAGGTTCTGGGTGTGATCTACGGCATTTCTGTTAAGATCCAAGGCCTTCGTCAAGGCCTGCTGCGATCTCGGCCTCAAGCATGTCAAGACAAGGCCCGCCGCGACTGCGCAAGACCGCCATGTTTGAAGGAACCAGCCGCCGCCTCGCACGCTGCCTCCTGAGAGAAAGTGCCCTTCGCAACCCAATTCGGTCGATAATTGTTGTCTGTCTGACAAACTTGTTTCAATTCAGACACACAAGAACAGTCTCTCGGATAGCTAACGAAGTAAACGCAAACTACTTGTCAGTTGGCGCATTTATTGCTTTTCGCTATATGACGTTCGTGCAACTGGCCGGGTCGCGGTCCGGGCCGATGAATTCGTATGAGATCCCCATCTCGGGGCGGCCGCAAGAACAGAAAGAGAGAGCTAATATGTGCGATGATGTAATGTATGATGAAAACTGGGCGTCTACGTATGACCATTATACCAGCATACGAGGAAGGATCGACGAGGTTGATGAGGCTGCCGCCTTTCTTGATCGTTATTGCAATGGGGGCAACGCTCTTGAGCTTGGTGTTGGCGGCGGGCGGGTGGCAGTTCCGCTGAGCGAGCGAGGAGTAAGGGTCGACGGTATTGACAATTCGGACAGCATGTTAAGAGTTCTTGCCAAGCGAAGTGATGTCGTAACGCCTTGGAAGGCTGACATCGCCAATTTTAACTCTGAGCAACGCTACAATCTAGTATATTGCGTTTATAACACCTTCAACCTGCTCTTCACACGCGAAGCACAACTAGCTTGCCTTCGATCTTCTGCCCAGGCATTAGGTGATGAAGGAACTATAGTGATAGAAATTGCTGTGCCAGACCTGGATGGTTTCGTCCACGGCCGGAGAGCTAGTACTCTTCTCGTAGATGATGAGAATACAATCCTGATTGCGGAGGTCCACGAACCTCTAAAGCAAAACGTGGTCTCGACCCTTCTCTGGTTTTATGGAACATCGGTTCGACGTCTACCACATAACATCCGCTACGTGTATCATCAGGAACTTGACACCATGGCCGAATACGTAGGACTGGAGCTGGCGGGGCGTTGGGAAGATTGGGCAAGAGGTGCATTCTCCGGAAATTCCAAGCGTCACATCTCAGTGTACCACCGAAGACGCTAGTGCTTGCTTCACATATCTTTCGGGCGCAGTCGCCGGCTGGGGGCGCTTACTGCCGAAGTTGGAGCTGAGCGGCTTTCGGCTCCAGCCAGTCAAAACTACGAGAGTTGGCAGCTTCTGAAACTTTTAAAAATACCATGATGGACATCCCCTCAGCGATCGGAGGACGAAAAATGCGGCCTGAAGTTTCGTTCATATTTGGCGGGATATCGACGGAGTATGACTCCTCAGTATCGTCGTTAGAAAATGTTATCTCTAATTATCTGGGCATTTCGAATGCAAAACGACCGTTCAACGTGAAGAATATACATCATGTCAGCTATAAAGATGGACTTGTTAGAACGTTTCCATTCAGCGAGACCTTTACAATGTCTGATCTGCATCACGTTATTTCCGGTACTGCCACCGCGCAAGGGCGTACCTTGGTAAATGCCCTTGGCGAGATTGCGTCGCGCAACGAATACGTTGTGAATTTATTGCATGGCCAGTTTGGTGAAGACGGAGGGATCCAAACGCTTGCTGCTCTTTTAGGCCTAAAAGGTACGTTCGGCGATCCTCAAGTTGCATCGTTGACAATGAATAAGTACGCGATGTCGTCTTTCGTTTCCTCGCTATTACCTAGCGACATTATAATGGTGCCCAAGACTAGGCTGATCAAACCTAACCACAATCTAGATGAGGACCACATTGCCAATTCGTTCCGAGGTCCTATTGTTGTGAAGCCGAACTCGCTAGGGTCATCACTACTTACTGAGGTTTTTCATGAACCAGCAACCGCTGGGCGAGAAGTCGTCGCGCTAGTCAATGAAATACTTAAAAAAGACAGCGCCGCCTTATTGCAAGAGTATGTTCGCGGTGACGAATATTCTTGCGGCTGTATGATCGATTCTGGCGATGTGATATCGCTTCCAGTTATGGAGATCAAGACCGATAGGGATTTCTTTGGTTGGAAGGAGAAGTCTCGTAAGGACATGTTCGCCCTCGAGGCGGTGGACGACCATAACAAGTCGATTTCAGACAGGATTAAGTCTGCTGCGAGAATAATAGCTTCAGCTATTGACCTTTATAATATTGCCAGATTTGATTTCATAGTGACGTCTCGATCTGAGATAGTTTTCCTCGAATGTAACTATATTCCTGGAATGGGGAGCCAGAGCATCTTTCCAGCGATGTTGGAAAAAAACGGCATGACCGTGATAGACCTCATACATTGGGTTATTTTACACTCGAAGCCGTATACCAGAAAGAGTCACCTTGTGCGTGGTAAAATAGATCTACAAAGTCCTTTATAGATGAATACCTTTACGGTCGTCCGCGTGTCCCGCAAGGGGCAATTAAGCGGTTGCCGGAAGCAGAAATTCCCCCAATGTTAAGGTCGTTACTGGAGAGTCCTTATGCAGTATTATCCGAAGGAGTTGACCGATGCCCTCGAACTCATCTGGGGCGAAGGCATGCTTTCGCCGGGCGGGCCGGAGAAGGTCGCCGACATGCTGGAGGGCATCGACATCTCCGGCCGCCGCGTGCTCGACATTGGTTCCGGCCTGGGCGGCATCGACGTGCTGCTGGCGATCAAGCACGGAGCGGCAATAGTCATCGGCATCGATGTCGAACCGCAGCTGATTAAATCGGCTAGCAACCTAGCGGCAAGGAAGGGACTCGCCGGGCGCGTCTCCTTCCAACTGGTCACACCGGGCAGGCTCCCGTTTGTGGATACCAGCTTCGACCTCGTCTTCTCCAAAGACGCGATGCTGCATATTGCCAACAAACTGGCGGTCTACTCGGAGGTTTTGCGCGTACTAAAGCCCGGGGGCTGGTTCATTGCAGCGGACTGGTTCTGGTCCGAAGGCGCAGCCGAGAGCAGAATCGTTAGGGCATGGCTCCGCGAATCACAATCGAATTTCGCCTTCACGCCGCCCGCGGCTGCCCTCCAGGCGCTAATCGATGCCGGATTCGCTGAACCGACTGTCACCGATCTCCGCCATCAACTGCAGAAAATCACCCGCGAGGAGGTGTCGCTACTGAAGGGTCCAGTAGGCCAGAAGCTTGTGGCGATCCTCGGCAAAGAAATCGCCGACAGCCGTCTCGCAAGCGCCGAGAGCCGTCAGGCAGCGCTCGATTCCGGCGACTTAATGCCTTGCTATCTTAGGGGTCGCCGCCCGAGCTAGCCAGCGGGAAGCGCTGGGTGCGATCGGCTATGATGTGCGAGCGGAACCCCTTTGCGGAAGGTGAGCGTGCCAGTGATCGCCGCATGGCTGGGATTGACGCCAAAGCCTCATTCAAGCGGCGGCAAGGAGCGGCTCGGCGGCATATCGAAAGTGGGCAACCCGACGCTCCGCTCGCTGCTCATTTGTGGCGCGACGTCTGTCTTGCAGCGCGTTACGGGAAACGACAAAGCGCTGCGATGGCTAGTCACCCTTTTGGCGCGGCGGCCTTTCAAGGTCGTCGCGGTCGCGCCCGCCAACCAAGATGGCGAAGATTATCTGGGCGCTGCTCGCCAAGGGCGAGACATATCGAAATACTGGTGCGGCAAGCGGCGCAGCACGCGCCTGAGCCGAACGACGTCCAGGACGGAGCTGGCCGGCGCGAACCGGGTAAGCGTCGATCGCTACTTTTTTCGCTGGCGCTCACGTTCAATAATTTGAAGCTGTACTGCCACCGCGCGTTTAGCCGCTACTAGGTAAGGAAGCGCGGAATCGCCTGGCGCCATGACTTGCAGACGATTCGCTCGCCGTTTTCGAAGGCGTCGAAGTCGATCTGAAGCTGATAGGCCGACTTGGTGGCAGTCATAACTGTCCGTCCCTGCACTGCAGTCTGCCAAGCTCCGCGGCCTCTCTCGTACCGGTAGGAGACTTCCGTTCGAGCCGATGTCGGATCGTTTTCGGCAACCGAATAAATCATGTGCTTTTTGAAGCCTAAGACCGTACCGATAGGGTCGAGCTGCCAAGTCCCATTGTCGCGCTTAAGTGTCACGGTCACTTGCCTCGTCACCGGGTCGATGCGAACAAACCGCTCGATATTGCCGGGCTTTAGCACCGTGGTCGGCATAGGCGACGAACACTCAGGCTCGCCAAAGGCTGGCAACTCGTCGTCACCGGGTTGAGGCATTCGGATCGGCAGATGCAGACCGCTTGCTCCTGCCTGTACCGTCAATGTGGCGTGCTCCGGCGCGGGGAAGGCGATAGGCCAATAGGCGGTGGATAGAGATAGCCGGATCCGGTGCCCCGGCGGAAATGCATAGCCAACGTCATTCATCGCCAGGCTTACGCGATATGATTTTCCAGTCTCCATCGGCTGGGGCTGTTCGTGGCTGTCGCGGTGCGCCAAGTTGAGCAGTCCATAGGTGACTCGGGTGACCTCGCCGAACGGGCTGACATCAGAGAGCCGTGCGGCAAGGATCGCCGTCGGCCGGTCACAGCTAAGCTCCACTTCGAGAACAGGCGCGCCGAGGATCGGCGTCGTCTCCGTCAGGATCTGGCTGTCAAACACCAAGGAGCCGCCATCGTCCCACCGTTGATCCAGCGGCAGGTCCGGAGCATTTACGCCTCCTCCTGCGAGCATGTAAGCGCACCATTCGCCGCCCGCGATGCCAACCGTCTCGGGCGAGCAGACATCAAGGGTGACTTCCGGCAGCGGTTGCTCTGACAGACAGCCCTGTCCGAGCCTGAAGACCCGCGACGTTACGTGCGGAGACGGCCAAGTAGGGTCGGCGACCCATCGGCCGGGGCCACTCCTCATAAGACGGCGAAGGCGGAACCCAATCCATCATCCAGCTGCGCAGCATAGGTTCCCTCATGATGCCGGTATCCTTGCCCTTCAACCAGTGATCCCACCAGCGAACACATTCCTGCAGGTAGCCGATAGCCGGCCCTGGAGCACCTGAATAAGGGTAGTCGTGCCCCCAAGGTCCAACCAGACCCTTCCGTGGAACACTCAGTTTTGAGAGAAGTCGGAAAATGGCATTCGAACAACCATCGGTCCAACCGCCGGTGGCGAAGACGGCGCACTCTATTGCAGCGTAGTCTTCGCAGACCGAGCCGTGCTTCCAGAAATCATCTCGACGCTGATGGGCGACCCAGTCAATCAATGTCGGACGGACATTTTCCAGCCGTTCCACCCACATTGCGCGCCAATGGTCCTCACCAACGATTTCGGGATCGGGTGCCTGCGACAGTCGCGTGAACAACGCCGTGCCCCAACCCAATGTCTCGTTGAGAAGGCATCCACCCATATAGTGCGCATCATCGGCATAGCGGTCGTCAGTCGAGCAGTGCGTGATGATAGCCTTGAGGCCCTTGGGCCGGCGCGCGGCGACTTGTAAAGCGCTGAAGCCACCCCAGGAGATGCCGATCATGCCTACACTGCCGCTGCACCAGGATTGTCTTGTAATCCATTCGATCGCCTCGACAGCGTCGTCCTGCTCCTGCTTGACGTATTCATCGTCGAATAGACCGCCGGACTCGCCAGTCCAGCTGCCTCTTAGAGCCTGACTCGAAACTCGGTTACGCACGACGCGGAGCTGCCATGCGGCGAAGCATGAGGCGGATCGAGGCGATGAAG
>NZ_JAMYSA010000189.1:0-7038 GCF_040321735.1 Mesorhizobium sp. M0293 | reverse complement strand
CTGCTTGGCAGCGGCTTCGCTGACCGTGCCGACCGCTTCGGAAGGCTTTGCCGGGTTGACGATCGCGCGCTGCTTGCCGTAGCCGGCGGCGCGGGTGATCGGTTTGGCATGCCAGCGGTCCGGCCCAGCGAATGCCGCCCTGGCCTTGTCGATTGTCGCCAGCGTCACCGTGTCGGTGATATCGAAACCCTTCGAGTTGCGGCGGCCGGCCCCAAAAATCTGGGAAGGCCGGGCAATCGCCGGATTGGCGGCCGGACCTTGGCTTTCGACCGTTTCGAGCGGATCACGCGCAATGTCCTCCGGCTCGACATCCTCGTCGGTCAGCTGGTGCACGAAGGAGGAATTCGCGCCGTTCTCCAGCAGCCGGCGGACCAGATAGGCAAGCAGATCGGAATGCGCACCGACCGGTGCATAGATGCGGCAGCGCGTGCCTTCGGCCCGGCGCACTGTCTCGTGCAGCGCCTCGCCCATGCCGTGCAGGCGCTGGAACTCGAAGGTATCGCGATTGTCGGCCATCGACAGGATGGCGGCAACGGTGTGGGCATTGTGGGTGGCGAATTGCGGATAGACGCGGTCGGTCATGCCAAGCAGTTTTTTCGCGCAAGCGATGTAGGAGACGTCGGTGTTGGCCTTGCGGGTGAAGACGGGATAGCCTGACAATCCGAGCGTCTGCGCCCGCTTGATCTCGGTGTCCCAATAGGCGCCCTTGACCAGCCGCACCATGATGTTGCGGTCGTATTTCTTGGCCAGCGCGTAAAGCCAGTCGATGGCAAAGGCGGCGCGCGGACCATAGGCCTGGACGACGACGCCGAAACCGTTCCAGCCTGCGAGTTCCGGCTCGGCCAGCACCCGTTCGATGACGTCGAGCGACAGATCGAGGCGGTCGGCTTCCTCAGCATCTATGTTCAAGCCCATGCGCGAATGGCGCGCGGCAAGCGCCAGCGACAGCAGTCGCTCGGCCATGACCGGCAGCATCTCATCCTTCTGCGCCACTTCGTAGCGCGGATGCAGCGCCGAAAGCTTGACCGAAATGCCGTGGTTCTGCCTGATATCAGGGCCGTTGGAGCCGGAATCGAGCGACGAAATCGCGTCGGCATAGGCCTTGTGATAACGCAAGGCGTCGGCCTCGGTGCGAGCCGCCTCGCCCAGCATGTCGAAGGAATAGAGATAGCCCTTCTGCGTCATCGGCCGGCCGCGCTTGACGGCTTCAGTGATGGTGCGACCGAGCACGAACTGCTCGCCCATTTCGCGCATGGCGGCGGCCACTGCCTTGCGGATGACCGGCTCGCCGAGCCGCCGCACCATTGAGCGCAGCGTGCCTTCGATGCCGCCTTCGCCCTCGTCGAGGACGCGACCGGTCAGCATCAGCGCCCAGGTCGAGGCGTTGACGAAGATCGAACTCGAACCGCCCGAATGCGCGGACCAGTCATGCGGTGCGATCTTGTCGGCGATGAGGTCGTCCATGGTTTCGGTGTCGGGCACGCGCAGCAGCGCTTCGGCCAGGCACATCAGTGCCACGCCTTCCTTGGTGGAGAGACCATAGGCGGAGAGAAAAACCTCCATCAGCCGCGGGTCGGACGAGCCGCGCACCGCCCGCACCAGATCGGCGGCCCGGGCCGAGATCGCCTTGCGGTCTTTCGCGGAGAGCCCCGTCGCCTCGGCCAGCCGCTTCACGGCCTCGTCTTCATCGGGAAGGTAGTTGGCGCGAATCTGCTGGCGGATGGTATCGAGCGGCATGGCGGTCCTGCGGAGCGAGCATCAGGGAGCGGGCCGGCGGTCACCGGACCGAAAGGCGCAAGCTAGCACAAGTGAGAAATTTCAGTCGGTCCAAAGAAATCGACATTGCAGCTCATTCGATCTATCCTAGCGGCCTAGAATTATCATATGGACTGCACTTTCGATGACAGAAGACCAATTGGACCGCATCGACAGGAATATTCTGGCGGCGCTGGCAAGCGAGGGACGGCTTTCGATGTCGGAACTGGCGGCAAAGGTCGGCCTGTCGAAGACGCCGGTGCAGGCACGTGTGAAGCGGCTGGAGAAGGACGGCTACATCAGGGGCTACCAGGCGATCATCGACCGCGAGCGGATAGGCGAAGGCCACGTCGCGTTCGTCCAGGTGAAATTGTCCGATACGCGATCCGCCGCGCTCGACGCCTTCAACCGGTCCGTACACGCCGTGCCGGAGATCGAGCAGTGTCACATGATGGCGTCGAGCTTCGACTATCTGCTGAAAGTCCGCACCCGGGATATCGCCGCTTACCGCCGCGTCTTGGGCGAGCGCATCTCGGCCCTGCCCCATGTGGCCCAGACCTCGACATTCGTGGCAATGGAGACGGTCAAGGATCGGTAACTCACTCCGAAAGCGTCTTCAGGAAAGCCACCAGCGCCGCACGCTCACGATCCGACAACTCCAGGGGGTGAACTTCGGATGTCCCCTCGACGCTGGGCGCAGCCTTGGCGTAATGCGCAACCACCTCGTCGAGCGACGAGAACTGACCGGCGTGCATGTAGGGCGGACGGGTCGCGGCCCCGCGCAGCGACGGCGTCTTGTAAGCGCGGATGAGTTGCGGCGCATCCTTGACCATGAAGCGCAGTTCGCCGCAGGCGCCGGCGTCGCCATCGCGATAGGCGCCGAAGCAGTTGAACGGGTCGGCCTCGACTTGGGCCACGGCATCGATACGGCCGCGATCCGGCGGCAGATCGGCAACGGGCGGCACGCCGGTGTTGTGAAAACCGTTGTCGGTGAAGCGCGGGCCGTTGTGGCAGGTCACGCAGTTGGCCTTGCCGATAAACAGTTTCAGCCCAAGGATTTCCTCCTTCGAGAAGGCGGCGTCCCCTTTCGGCTCGGCGCCGGTGACGAGATCCAGCGCAAAGCGGTCGAAGCGCGTCGGCACCGGCTCGATCGAGCGTTCGAAGGCGGCGATCGCCTTACCGATATTGGCATAGACGCCGTTGATGGCGTCACGCTGCGCACCGCTCATCGCGTTCCAGGCAGCCTTCTCGGCATCATTTCCCTGTGGGCTGGCATTCAACGGCATGCCGGAAAGATCGGGCAGCGGACCAAAAATGCGCTCATAGCGCTCGCCGAAGCGCGCCTTGATGTAATGCGCGTAGGCAGTGCGGTTTCCCGCCTGCTCCAGCGGATTTTCGAGCGGCGTCAGCGCTTGCGCCCACAGGCTGTCGCGGCGGCCGTCCCAGAAGAACCAAGGATCGCGCGCCACGCCGGCCAGCGGCATAGTGCGCCGGTTGGTGTGGCCGACGCCGACGGCTTGCGGCAGGTCATCCTGGAATTGACGGTCGATCTTATGGCAGGTCGAACAGGATACCGTGCCGTCACGGCTCATGCCCTGATCGAAGAACAGCGTCGAGCCGAGTGCGGCGGCGGCTGGCACATCGGCAAAACGATTGGTGGTGTCGGGTTTCAGCGGCGGCAGTGCCGACAGCGCCAGCGAGGCGATGGTCTTCTTCTCGGCGTCGGAAAAGTCAGGCTTGCCGCAACCGGCAACAATAACGGTAACCATCAGCGCCAGAAAACGTGAAAGCCGCCTCATTTCTTGCTCACAGCACCACGTTGAAGACCACGGTGTCGGAGCCGGCCGTGGCCGAAATGGCGAAATGCAGCTGCCACCAACCGCTCATAGTGAATTTCACCCCTTCGATGCGATAGCGCCCGTCGCCGAGATAGTCGGTCGCCTGCGGGCTGGTCGGCAGGCCGTGACTGTGCAGCGGCATGCCGCCGGAGATCGCGATCGCGGCCCCTTCCACCGGCGCTCCAGCCTTTGTCTTCAGCGTCAGCAGCCAGGATTGCAGTTGGCCTTGCCGCACAACGCCTCGCTCCGGCAAAAAACTTGCCACGAACAGCCCGTTGGCGGTTTTCTTCGTCCGGGAGACATCCGGGCCGGCGGGCTGCGACGACCGCGGCGCCGTCAGATAGACGACCGCGAGAATGCCGACCAGCAAGGCAGCCAGACCAAGACCTGCCAGAAGATAGCGCCATATCGATGCCAAACCGTTTCCTCTTCTGCAGACAACGCTCTGCCGGACGGATCGCATCCCGCCAGCTGTGCGAAAACGCCATGGCGGAAAAAACCCTGCTTGCCAAGCATGGCGCTGCCGGTGGCAAAAAGCTACAGCAGCGAGATCACTGGAGGATTGCAGATGGCGGGAAACGGCGTCGCCTCGATCGGCGAATGCATGCTCGAACTGTCGGGCCAGACGGGACCGAACTGGCGCATGGGCTTTGCCGGCGACACGTTCAACACGCTGTGGGCGCTGCACGCGTTGAGCACTGAGAGGCCGGCAACCTATGTCTCCGCCTTCGGTGACGATCCGTTTTCGCAAGGCCAGATCGGCTTTTTCGCCGAGAACGGCATTGGCATCGGCTCCAGCCCGGTGATAGCCGGGGCACGGCCTGGTCTCTATGCCATCACGCTCACCGGCGCCGAGCGTTCCTTCACCTACTGGCGTTCCGACGCCGCTGCGCGGCAGCTTGCCTCTGATCCTGCAGCATTATCGAAAAGCCTGGAAAATCAGTCTCTTGCCTACTTCAGCGGAATTACTTTGGCAATTCTGGACGAGGCTGCGCGCGCCACCCTGTTAGCGGCCGTCGCCAAGGCGCGCTCGGCTGGTTCACGTGTCGCATTCGATCCCAATTACCGGCCGCGGCTCTGGCGCAATCGTGAGGAGGCGCAGGCCGCGATCGCCGAAGCGCTTGCCGTCACCGACATCGCATTGCCGACCTTCCCCGACGAGCAGATGCTGTTCGGCGATGCAACACCGCAGGCGACCGCAGAGCGGCTCGGGCAACTCGTTGGCGAGATCGTCGTCAAGAATGGCGAAGCACCGGCGCTGATTGCCCAAGGAGGAACGCTGTGCGAAGTCCCGGCGATCCATGTCACCGACCCCGTCGATACGACCGGCGCAGGCGATTCCTTCAACGGCGGCTACCTTGCGGCCCGACTCGCCGGCCACGACCCGCTGGAAGCCGCGCGCCGTGCCCATCGTGTCGCCGCCGCCGTGGTGCAGGTGCGCGGCGCGCTGGCACCTTTCGAGACGTTGCGAAACGCTTTCGAAGGCTAAGGTCCGGTGAGATTCAGGTCAGGCCGAGCCGAAAACAGTAGGTTCCGAGAACCGGAGCGGAGCGTACTTTTGGGTGCGTAAGCACCGGAAGCGCAGGAAACTGCTGTTTGCAGGCCGGCCTCACCTGAATATCGGCAGACCTTAAGGCAGGCGGAAACGATATTCTGTGACATGATGGTAGATCGCGCCCGGCCACAGCGTCGCCTGTGGGAAATATGGCCGATTCGGCGCATCCGGCCACACCTGCGGCTCCAGACAGAAACCGCAAAAGGCCTTGTAGTTGCGCCCCTCCAGCCCGGTGCGCGGCGTCACATATTGGCCGGTATAGAGCTGAACGCCGGGCTCGGTGGTCCAGACTTCCATCTCGACACCGGAATTGGCGCCTTGCGTCCATGCCGCCTGCTTGAGTGGTCCACGTGACGCGGCAAGGCAAAAATTCTGGTCGTAGGGCAGTTGTTCACCCTCGGTCTCCATACGCAGCGGCCGCGCCTGGCGGAAATCGAACGGCGTGCCGTCAACCGGCTTGACCACTCCGGTCGGGATCATGTCGCCATCGACCGGCAGATAGGCGCCGGCATTCAGCATCATCCTGTGGTCGAGAATGTCGCCGGCGCCGCCATCATCCAGGTTGAAATAAGAATGCTGGGTGAGATTGCACAGCGTCGGTTCCTCGCAGGTGGCGGACAGTTCGACGCTGAGCGTGCCGGGGATCTTCAGCCGGTAGGTGCAGGTGACGTCAAGCGCGCCGGGAAAACCCATCGTGCCGTCGGGATCGTGCAGGGTCAGCGTGACGAAATCCCTGCCATGCAAGGAAACCGTCCACGGCCGATGGGAGTAACCTTGCGAACCGCCATGCAGCGTATGCTTGTCGAGGAAATTTTGCTCGGTCTGGTAGCGGCTGCCGCCAATGGTGAAACGGCCGTCGCGGATGCGGTTGGCATAGCGGCCGACGACCGCGCCAAAGAAGGCCGTGTCGGTCTCATAGGATCCCAGATTGTCATAGCCGAGCACCAGCGGTGCATCGTGCCCGGTCAGGCGCAGATCCTGGATGATAGCGCCTAGACCGATGATGTTGGCGGTGATACCGCCGCCCCTGATCGTGAAGCGACGCACCGCCTCGCCTGCCTGCGTCGTACCGAAAACCTCGCCGTCCTTCATCGCCATGCCCGTAAATGTCAGTTGATCCAGAGGATTTCGGCTGGTTTTCCCATGAGAGATGGGCAGGCCATCGGCCCCCCATCTCAGAGGTAGCCTATCAGAGACCGAGGCCGCCGATGCAGACATATTTGGTGTCGAGGTAATCCTCGATGCCCTGATGTCCGCCTTCCTTGCCGAGGCCCGATTCCTTGACGCCGCCGAACGGTGCCTCCGGCGTGGTGATGAGGCCTTCATTGACGCCGACCATGCCGTATTTCAACCCTTCCATGACCCGGAAGGCGCGGCCGAGATCGCCGGTATAGAAATAGCAGGCGAGGCCGAATTCGGTGTCGTTGGCAAGCGCGATGGCTTCCTGTTCGGTCTCGAACTTGAACACGGGTGCTACCGGCCCAAAGATCTCTTCCTTCATGAAGCGCATCTTGGGTGTGGCGTTGGCGATGACAGTCGGCTGGAAGAACGAACCGCCGAGCGCATGGCGCTTGCCGCCGGCAACGATCTTGCCGCCCTTGGAAGTCGCGTCGGCGATCAGCTCCTCGACCTTCTCGACCGCCTTCTCGTCGATCAGCGGTCCCTGCTGCACGCCGTCCTCGAGGCCGGAACCAACCTTCAGCCCGTTGCTGGCGGCGGCGAGCTTCTCGACGAACTTGTCATAGACACCGGCCTGAACCAGGAAGCGGTTGGTGCAAACGCAAGTCTGGCCGGAATTGCGATATTTGGCGGTGATCGCACCGGCGACGGCGCGTTCGAGATCGGCGTCGTCGAAGACGATGAACGGCGCGTTGCCGCCGAGCTCCATCG
>NZ_JAMYSA010000188.1:0-7221 GCF_040321735.1 Mesorhizobium sp. M0293 | reverse complement strand
GCCGAGGAAGCCGACGCGATCGACGAGCATGCCCGCCAGCAACTGGCCGGCGACCAGGAATGCCATCAAGGCGGCGGCGCCGATGCGCGGCGTGAGAATCGTCGACAGCGTGACATAGAAGCCGCCAAGCATGCCCCCGGCCACGAACAGCCAAGGCGCCGGCGCCTTCCAGTCGAGCGAGATGCCTTGCAGCTTCACAACCGCGACGGAGAGGATGCCGAGCACGATTGCGCCCGACAGGAACGAAAACGCCGCCGCCGCAATCGGGAGACCCAGGTCGCGCGCCAGCTGCGAGTTGATCGGTGCCTGAATGGCAATGAAGGCGCCGGACAGGATGCCGAGAAGCGACCAGACGACGCCCATCATTGTCGTTTACCCTTACTTGACGTCGGCCGCGACCTTCAGCGACACGATCTTGTCGGGATCCTGCACCGGCTCGCCGCGCTTGATCTTGTCGACATTGTCCATGCCTTCGATGACCTGGCCCCAGACCGTGTACTGGCGGTTGAGAAAGGCGGCATCGTCGAAGCAGATGAAGAACTGCGAATTGGCCGAGTTCGGATTCTGCGAACGGGCCATCGAGCAGGTGCCGCGGGCATGGTTGGCGTTGGAGAATTCAGCCTTCAGGTCCGGCTTTTCCGAGCCGCCCATGCCAGCCCGGGACGGCGCAAACGAGGGCTTGCTCGAATTGCCAAACTTGACGTCTCCGGTCTGCGCCATGAAGCCCTCGATGACGCGGTGGAAAACCACGCCGTCATAGGCGCCTTCGCGGGCCAGTTCCTTGATGCGGGCGACATGGCCGGGCGCCAGGTCGGGGAAAAGTTCGATGACCACCTTGCCCTTGGTCGTTTCCATGATGAGCGCGTTCTCGCGGTCTTTGATTTCGGCCATGTCAGATATCCTTTTGAGAAAACAGAGTTATTTGTCGGCAGCGATGCGCACCTTGATCATCTGGTCGGGGTCGGTGACCGTGCCATTGTCCGCTTCGTCGCCCTTCTTGACTTGATCGACCAGTTCCATGCCGCTGACGACGTTGCCGACGATGGTGTACTGGCCGTCGAGCGGCGGTGCCGGCGCGAACATGATGAAGAACTGCGAATTGGCGGAGTTGGGGTCCTGCGAGCGGGCCATGCCGACCACGCCGCGCGTGTAACGCTCGGTCTGCGAGAATTCGGCCGGCAGGTCGGGTAGATCGGAACCGCCGGTGCCGACGGCCTGGGCGCTAAAGCCCTTCTTGATGTTGCCGAACTTGACGTCGCCAGTCTGCGCCATGAAGCCGTCTATGACGCGGTGGAAGGCGACGTTGTCATAGGCGCCCTGGCGCACCAGCTTCTTGATCTGCGCGACGTTCTTGGGCGCGAGATCGGGCCGAAGCGCAATGGTAACGTCGCCGTCCTTCAGCGTGATGATCATGGTGTTTTCCGGGTCGGCGGCAAAAGCCGAGACCGATGCGGTCACAAGACCGGCAAGCACAACGAGGAACGAGGCGAGCTTTTTCAGCTGCATATCTGTCTCCGGGGTCTTATTTCGTGAATTTGGCGGTGAGCGCGCCGGCAACCGCCGCCGGCACGAAGGGGCGGATGTCGCCTCCCATCGAGGCAATCTGGCGGACAAGTGTGGCGGTAATGGTGCGCACGGAGGGGCTGGCGGGCAGAAAAACCGTTTGTAGTTCAGGCGCCATGGTCTCGTTCATGCCGGCCATCTGCATCTCGTAGTCGAGGTCGGTGCCGTCGCGCAGGCCGCGGATCATGATCGAGGCGCCCTGCTTCCTGGCCGCGTCGATGACCAGCCCGTCGAAGGCGACGACCTTGATGCGCGCGCCATCACGGCCGAATTCCGCTTTCGTGGCGGTCTCGATCAATTGCACCCGTTCCTCGAAGGAAAACAGCGGCTGCTTGCCCGGATGGATGCCGATCGCCGCATAAACGATGTCGGCCACGGCCAGCGAGGCCTTCAGCACATCGAGATGGCCGTTGGTCAGCGGGTCGAAGGAGCCGGCATAGAGGGCGATGCGTTCAGTCATGGCTGGTGCTTCTAATGCATGATCCCAAAAAGTGGAAACCGGTTTTTGGAAAAGATCATGCTCAAATGAAAGCTAGAGCCTGTTCCATCTTCCGTCCATCAAGATGGAACAGGCTCTAGCGAGCCTCTCTCGCAAAGGCAAATCCGATTGGCGCGCCGGCCGTGAACCTTTTCCGGCGCATGAACGACAGATGAACACGCTGATCACGAAGCCTTCACGCAGCGTTCACTAGGTTGCACCTTAATAAGATGAAACCAAAATCCCATTTATCCGTTATAAGGCGCAGGAGAAGAACGCACATGCTGATCTACATGCTCGCCACCGCAATGACCGTCGTCATGCTGATCGCCACCGTATTTGGGCTGCATCAGGAGGCACAGCGTGTCCGCGTCAAGGCAAACACCAAGCGCTTCGAAGGCTTCGGCCCCCGCAAGCCGTACCGTCACTATTGAGTCAGTCCAGACTTGCTGCCGCGCCGGCCGATTGGCCGGCGTTGCTATGTCAAAAGCTGGGTGCCGGTCTTACTCCGCACCCTCAGGACCGGCGTCAGGCGCCGGAGCGACATCAGCGCCGCCCTCAACGGTCTCTTCGATTTCCTCGTCCGATTGCGGCTCAGAGATCCGCTCGACCGAAACCACCTTTTCACCTTCAGCCGTATTGAAGATGGTCACGCCCTTAGTGGCGCGGCTGGCGAAACGGATGCCGTTGACCGGCACCCGGATGACGGTGCCGCCATCCGACACCAGCATGATCTGGTCGTCATTGCCGACCGGGAAGGTCGCCACCAGCCTGCCGATCTCGGCAACTTTCGAAACATCCGTGGCACGAATGCCCTTGCCGCCGCGTCCGGTCAGCCGGAAGTCATAGGACGAAGAGCGCTTGCCGTAGCCATATTCGGTCACCGTCAGCACATACTGCTCGTGTGCCTTGAGGAACTCGTAGCGTTCGTCGGAAAGCTCCGTCTCCTCGCCGACCTCTTCGTTGGTCAGCGCGATCTCTTCCTCCTCGCCGGCAGCGATGCCGGCGGCAAGCCGCCGTTCGGCCGCCGCCCGCTTGAGGTAGGCTGCGCGCTCGGCTGGCGGTGCATCAACGTTCTCGATTACCGACATCGAGATGATGCGGTCGGTCTCAGCCATGGTGATGCCGCGCACGCCGACAGAATTGCGGCTCTGGAAGACGCGCACGTCGCCGACCGAGAAGCGGATGCACTGACCGGAACTGGCAGTCAGGAGCACGTCGTCATTGTCGGTGCAGGTCTCGACGCCGAGGATCTCGTCGCCCTCCTCCTCCAGCTTCATGGCGATCTTGCCATTGCGGTTGACCTGGACGAAGTCGGAAAGCTTGTTGCGGCGCACAGTGCCGCGCGTGGTGGCGAACATCACGTCGAGTTCGCCCCAGCTGGTCTCGTCCTCGGGCAGCGGCATGATGGTGGTGATGCGCTCGCCCTGCTCGAGCGGCAGCATGTTGATCAGCGCCTTGCCGCGTGACTGCGGATTGCCGATCGGCAGCCGCCAGACCTTTTCCTTGTAGACGATGCCGCGCGACGAGAAGAACAGCACCGGCGTATGTGTGTTGGCCACGAACAGCCGGGTGACGAAATCCTCTTCCTTGGTCGACATGCCCGAGCGGCCCTTGCCGCCGCGGCGCTGTGCCCGGTAGAGCGATAGCGGCACGCGCTTGATGTAGCCGGAATGGCTCACCGTCACGACCATGTCCTCACGCTGGATCAGGTCCTCGTCTTCCATGTCCGAACCGCCCTCGGAGAGTTCGGTGCGGCGCGGCGTGCCGAACTCGTCGCGCACGGCGGCAAGCTCGTCCTTGACGATCTGCTGGACACGTGCTCGGGACGACAGGATGTCCAGATAATCAATGATTTCGGCGCCGATCGTGTTCAACTCGTCGGCGATTTCGTCACGGCCGAGCGCGGTCAGGCGCTGCAGGCGCAGCTCGAGGATGGCGCGCGCCTGCTCTTCGGACAAATTGTAGGTACCGTCCTCGTTGATGCGATGGCGCGGGTCGTCGATCAGAAGGATCAGCGATTCGACGTCGCCGGAGGGCCAGCGCCGCTCCATCAACTGCTCGCGTGCCGTCTGCGGATCCGGCGCGGTGCGAATCAGCTTGATGATTTCGTCGATATTGGCGACGGCGATGGCGAGACCGACCAGCACATGGGCGCGGTCGCGCGCCTTGCGCAGCAGGAATTTCGTGCGCCTTGTGATCACCTCCTCGCGGAAGGCGACGAACGCCTTCAGCATGTCGGTCAGGTTCATCACTTCCGGCTTACCGCCGTTCAGCGCCACCATATTGGCGCCGAACGAAGTCTGCAGCGGCGTGAAACGGTAGAGCTGGTTGAGGATGACGTCGGCAACGGCGTCGCGCTTCAGCTCGATGACGACCCGGTAGCCCTGGCGGTCGCTCTCGTCGCGGATGTCGGAAATGCCCTCGATGCGCTTGTCACGCACCAGTTCGGCCATCTTCTCGATCATCGACGATTTGTTCACCTGGTAGGGAACTTCGGTGATGATGATCGACTCGCGGTCATTGCCGCGCTGTTCGATGTTGACCTTGCCGCGCATGACGATGGAGCCGCGACCGGTCGCATAGGCGCTGTAGATGCCGGAACGGCCAAGCACGATGCCACCGGTCGGGAAATCCGGTCCCGGAATGATTTCCATCAGCGCCGGCAGGTCGATCGCCGGATTGTCGATGAGGGCGATCGCGCCATTGCAGACTTCGCCGAGATTGTGCGGCGGGATGTTGGTCGCCATGCCGACGGCGATGCCGCCCGAGCCGTTGACCAGAAGGTTGGGGAACCGTGCAGGCAGAACCTTGGGTTCGCTGCCCGACGCATCATAAGTGTCCTGGAAATCGACGGTGTCCTTGTCGATATCCTCCAAAAGCTCGTGCGCGACCTTGGTCAGCCGCGCTTCCGTGTAGCGCATCGCCGCGGGCGGATCGCCATCGATAGAGCCGAAATTGCCCTGTCCGTCGATCAGCGGCACGCGCAGCGACCAGTCCTGCGCCATGCGCACCAAGGCGTCGTAGATGGAAGCGTCGCCATGCGGATGGTATTTGCCCATCACGTCGGCGACCGGTCGTGCCGACTTCACATATTTGCGGTTCCAGTGGTAGCCGCTCTCATGGGCGGCGAAGAGAATGCGGCGATGCACCGGCTTCAGGCCGTCGCGCACGTCGGGCAGCGCGCGGCTGACGATCACGCTCATGGCGTAATCGAGATAGGAACGCTGCATCTCCTCGACGATGGATATCGGTTCGATGCCGGTGGGGCCGCCGTCGGCGCCGCGCGGTGTCTTCTGGTCGGTCAAATCGGATCACAATCTAATCAGGAATCACTCGGTGCTTATATAGGAAGCAAGGCTGAAACTCCAACATGTCAGGCACTTTTCCAGTGTCATTTTTGGTGGTAATTTCAAATGGATACCGCTGATTGCGACGATATGGCCAAGGCGGTTTCACCGCAATCGACGCAAAAGCCTGCAATGGACGTTTTCCCCGAGCGAAAGCCACTAGCGAGATGGATTGGACCCTGTGGGCGCCCTCGCGAGCACCCGAGCCGATTCACGAGACGCGAACGCCCATTGCGCCACGGCGGGCGCGATATTTACCGGGCGTTTCGCCCATGACACGACGAAACCGGCGGTTGAACGTCGACAGATCGTTGAAGCCGGCCTCGAAGGCGATCGCCGAGACCGCATCATCCGACATGTGCAACCGCACCGCTGCCCTGTGCAGCCGCGTCTTGAGCAGGAACTGATAGGGCGTCATGCCCGCGACCTGCCGGAAAACGCGCAGGAAATGGTAAGGGCTGGTCGCAGTCTCATCGGCAAGCGCTGAAAGTGAGACCGGCCCGTCGGCAGCCAGCTCGATCCGCCGCACCGCTCCGGCGACCCGTTTCTGGTCACGGCGGCTCGGCGCGCGCCTGACATGCGTGGTTCCGGCGGCAGCGGTCACGGCAGCACCGGCTATGCGCAGGGAAAGTTCCTCGAAGGCATCTATGTCAGCAGTCTCGCGCGCGGCCTCCGCGTCGGCCAGCAGTGGCGCCAGCACCGGCAAAGGCGGCAGGCGCGGCGTGGCGAAGGCCAGCTTCCTGGCGCCCGGCACGCCAGCCACGATCCGTTCCATGTAGGACGGTCCGAAATGAAACGACAGGCAACGGTCGCCGCTGCCATGTTCATGCCCGCATTCATAGCATGTGCCGGAATTGCCGAGCAGGAGGGCACCGGGCGCCAGCATCGCCGTGCCTTGTTGCGCGCGGTAGCGAAACGTGCCGCTGGTGACGGCGGCGACGCAGAAATCCTGATGTGCTTCCTCGAACGGCCGATCGCCGGCACCGGCCGTGCAGATCACGTCCGTCACGCGCCAGCCCGGGCCGGATGCAAGCGTATGCGTTGTCGCTGTCATGGCCGAAATATAGCAATTTTTCCCAAGCCCAGAACCCCGTCACCGCCTAGTCTTCCCGGCCTCCTGACAAGAAGAGAGTTGAACCATGTTTGACCAATCCTCCTTTGCCGAAGCCTTGCACAGTCCCGGACCTATCAACGGGCTCGCCGAAAAACTGAACCTCTACGGGCGCTTCGCCGGTGCCTGGACGTTCGATGCCTCGCGCCACCTCGAGGACGGCACCGTGCTGACCGGGCGTGGCGAGGTGCATTTCGGCTGGGTGCTGGAAGGCCGGGCGATCCAGGACGTCTGGATCCTGCCCGCGCGTAACGCCGGCCCCTCGCCCTCGCTCGGCGCCTGGACGTTCTATGGCACGACGCTGCGTGTCTATGATCCCGGCGCCGACGCCTGGCACATCTTCTGGAGCGATCCGCGCAACCAGTATTTCAGCCGCCAGCTCGGCCGCGCCGAGGGCGACACGATCGTGCAAGTCGGCGCCGACGGCACCGGCTCTTCGGTGCGCTGGAGCTTTTCGCGCATCACCGAAGACAGCTTCCGCTGGCTCGGCGAGCGCTCGCACGACGGCGCGGACTGGCACCTCGAAGTCGAATTCCTGGCGCGTCGTCAATCTGCAGACTAGAGCGGGATGAACTTAGGTTGGCGCATAGCCGGCCTCGGTGAAGTAATTTCTGCATTCGGTTGACGTGACCTCGCCGAGGATTTGGCCGATGGCGTCACAGACGGTTTCGACTGTTCGCTTGGCAGCCTTGCGCAGCCAGTGCTTGAGCTTGGCGAAG
>NZ_JAMYSA010000187.1:0-7234 GCF_040321735.1 Mesorhizobium sp. M0293 | reverse complement strand
TGCCGGACTTCGGCACGGTGCCGATCTTGAGGCCGGTGGCCGGGTTGTTGACGTCGACCGTCTGGCCGCTGTCGGCCTGCACCCACTCGCCATTGATGAGATTGGCCTGCCGCATGAAATGGCTGGTTTTCTGAAGCATGGTCTATCCTCCGTTCGGCGCGCTGACGGGCCGGTCTGTGAAGTCTTCGGTGAGCGTGGGCCATGGACTGCGGCCGGCACGCCGGAGCCACTGCTCTTTACCTAGGGCAAGGTCCGCAAGCAATCGCAAGATGGCATATAGGGGTTGGACCAGCCCGAGGCGAGAGCAGGCCGACCTATGACATGCCGATCGCGGGCCGGTATCATCTGAATATCGACATACCCTATCAGAAAACGTGGAGCACCACCGTCAGCCAGAAAGCGGTGGTGACGGCGGCGCAGGCGGTGGCAATGGTCATCTGGTTCGACGCCAACGCCTGGCCGGTGTTGAACTGCACCGCGATCAGATAGGAATTGACGCCGGATGGCATCGCGGCCACCATCACCGCCACCTTGGCCGTCAAGGGCGGCAGGCCGAGCAGCCAGACGAAGACCAGGACCAGCGCCGGCATCAGGAACAGCTTCAACGCCGAAAGCACCAGCGCCGGCCTGACATTGCCCGAAATGCCGAAGCGACGCAGGCTGAGCCCCATGGCGAACAACGCCACCGGCCCCGCCGTACCGGCCAGCGCATCGACCAGGCGCATGGCGACATCAGGCAGCGGCGCGCCGGTGATGCGCCATGCAAGCCCTGCCAGAATGCCGATGATCAACGGATTCATGAAAAGCCGCCTGAGGAAGCTACGGATAACGCGCAAGGGATGCACGGGTTCGCCGCTGCCGCGGCCGAAGACTTCGAACAACACGATCGAGGCCATCAGCATGATCGGCAGATGCACCGACACCAGCAAGGACAGCACCTCGAAACCGTCCGCTCCGAATATGCCGAGGATAAAGGGAGCACCGAGCAGCACGATATTGGAAAAGGCCGATGAAACTCCGCCGACGACGCCGGCGCGGGCATCCCGGCCGAAGATCCGGGTCGTGACCAGATGGCCGGCGGCCCAGGTGATTGCCACTGCCGCGAAATAGGCGCCCCACAGCGACCAAGGTGCCACGCCGTGGAAATCGGCATTCACCATGGTCTGGAACAACAGCAGTGGCATCGCCACGCTGACTGCGAAATCGGCTATCCCCTCGCCGCTCGCCGGTTTCAAATAGCCGGTCAACCCGGCGAGGTAGCCGAGCGCCACAAGGCTGAAGACGAAAAGGACGGTTTCGGTGAGCGGAGACATTTTTACCGTGACAGGCGAGTTTCCCGTGATAGGCGAGCCACGGTCACGGCGCAATCGCACCCGAATTTCATGCCCGAATTTCATGCCCGAATTTCATGCCCGAATTTGATCATGGTAGACTGACAGCATTATAGAGGGCTTGGATCATCAGGGCGGACACGAACGACAAATGACCTTTGTCGAAACCTCGAAGCGTAATCTTTTGCGGCAGGCGTGGCTGAAGGCTTTCGTCGCCGCATTGCTTTGCCTTGCCGCGACGACGCTTGCAGTTGCCGAGACGAAAGGCCTCAAGGGCGTGGCGCTGATCATCGGCCAGTCGACATACGAGCACATAGCCGCCCTGCCCAACCCGGCCAATGACGCCCGCGACATGGCCAAGATGCTGACCGATCTCGGCTTCGACGCCCGCAGCGTCACCGATCGCGACGCCGCGAAGCTGAAGCGCGACCTGGAGCGCTTTACGGAGGATGCAGAAGGCGCCGACGTCGCCTTCATCTATTATTCCGGTCACGGCATCGAGGCCGGCGGCGAGAACTACCTGGTTCCGGTCGATGCCGACGTGTCGTCATTGAAAGATGCCGACCAGGCGCTGGTGCCGATATCCGCAATCATGGATGCGTTGAAAGCGACCGTGCCGGTGACGATCGTGCTGCTCGATGCCTGCCGCACCAATCCGTTCCCCGCGGATGCCATGGTGCGGCGCGCGCCGACCGCCTCCGCCTCGCCGATCGGTGCCGGTGGTCTGGAGCCGGTGCGCGGCGCCAAGGCGCTCGGCAATGCGCCGGCGGCCGACGCGAACCTGGGTACGGTGGTCGGCTTTGCCGCCGAACCGGGTCGTCCGGCGCTCGATGGCGCCGCTGGCGAAAACAGCCCTTACGCGTCCGCCCTGCTGCGCCACCTCGCGGCGATGAAGGGCACCGAGTTTGGCTCGGTCATGCGCATGGTGACCGAAGAAGTCTATCTCGACACCAAGGCAAAGCAGCGCCCCTGGGTCAATGAAAGCCTGCGCCGGCTGCTCTATTTTGGTGTCGCACCAGCTGAACCGACCGGCGACGACGGGCTGATCACCGGCGAACGGCGCCAGCTGCTGCTGACGATTTCCGACCTGCCCGACCCGAAACGGGCGCAGGTGGAACTGGCCTCGCTGCAGGAAGGCGTGCCGCTCGACGCGCTCTATGGCGTGCTGAAGGCGCTCGGCACGGAAAAGATCCCCGAAGATCCGGGCGACCTGCAAAAGGTGCTCGATGCCCAGGCCGAGCGCCTGAAGAAGATGATGTCCGAGCGTGCCGCGCTGCGCACCGACGATCCGGAGATCAAACGCCTGGTCGCCTCCGCCGACAAGGCGATCGGCCAGGGCGCCATCGTGACGGCGCGCAAATTCCTCGACGATGCGGTCGGCCGGGTCGAGCAGACCAACGATGCGGTCGATGAAGCCGAGGATCTCGTCAAGCAGAAGCGCATTGCCGATGCCGCGATCTATGCCAGGCGGGCCGATGCCTCGGCGCTGGTCTTCGACTACAGATCCGCCGCCGGCGACTACGCCAAGGCATTTTCGCTAGCCGAAAAATGGGACGACAAGCTGCGCTGGAACTACAAGAACCAGGAAGCCGAGGCGCTGAATGCTTTCGGCTACGCCACTGGTGACCTGGATGCGCTGCAACACTCCATCGAGGCCTATCGCACCATCCTGAACTTCATCCCCAATGGCGAACAAAACCGCGACTGGGCGATCACCCGCAACAACATGGCGGTGGTGCTGCAGACCATCGGCGAGCGCGAGACCGAAACGGCTCACCTCGAAGAAGCGGCTCGGATCTTTCGCGATTCCCTTGTCGTGTTCGAGCGCGAGAAGGACGACCTCAACTGGGCTGCCGCGCAAAACAATCTGGCCAATGTGTTGTTGAAGATCGGCGAACGCGAGAGCGACCCGAAGCGCCTGAATGAAGCGGTGGTGGCGATGCGCGCCACACTCGAGAAGCGCCCGCGCGACAAGGTGCCGCTCGACTGGGCCGCCTCGCAGAACAACCTCGGCCTGGCCCTCTATGCGCTTTCCGAACGCGAACCCGCCAGCGAGCATCTGACGCAAGCCGAAGCCGCCTACCGGCTGGCGCTCGAAGAATACACGCGCGAAAAAGCGCCGGTGGAATGGGCGATGGTCGAGAACAATCTCGGCAACACGCTGGTGTCGCTCGGCATCCAGCTTAACGACAAGACCAGGATCAACGAGGCGGCCGACGCGTTCCGTGCCGCGCTCGAGGTCCGAACCCGTGAAACCTTCCCGGTCTCCTGGGCAACCAGCCGGCTCAACCTCGGCAACGCGCTGAGCGGTGTCGCCCGCTTCGATATGGGCACGGGCGCGCTCGAGGAGGCCGCGGCCGCCTATGACGATGCGCTGACGGTGTTTACCCGGCAGCGTTTCCCGATGGACTGGGCGTCGGCGCAGAACAATCTCGGTTCGATCTATCAGACGCTTGGCCAGCGCACCCGCGACGCGGCCAAGCTGGAGCAGTCAGCTGCGGCGTTCCAGGCCGCCCGGCAGGTCTATGTCAGACGGAAATTCCCTCTCGACTGGGCAATGAGCCACTACAATCTCGGCAACACACTGCAGCTTCTGGGCGGCGTCACCGACAAGCCCGAGCATTACAGCGACGCGGTCGACGCTTACCGCGATGCGTTGCGCGAATACAGGCGCGAGACGAACCCGCGGCAATGGGCGTTGACCCAGGCCGGCCTCGGCTCGACGCTGCATTGGTTGAGCATGAACAATGCCGACCCCAAGACCTTGCTTGAGTCGATCGCGGCCCGCAGGGCGGCACTTGAAGTGCTGACCATCGATACCGCACCGGTCGACTGGGCCAACGCGCAGAACGGCATCGGCATGAGCCTGCTCAACCTCGGCAATCTCGAACGAACCGACAAATATCTCGCTGATGCTGAGGCTGCCTTCACGGCGGCGCTGAGGGTGTTCACTAGGGAAAGCCTGCCCATGCAATGGGCCTTCGAACAGAACAATCTCGGCGACATCCACTGGAACCGCGCCAGCTATGGCGCTGGTAAGCCGGAATATCTGAAAGCCATCGAATTTTTCGAAAACGCCAAGCAGGGTTTTACCGAAGCCGGCTACACGCTTCCCATCCCGTTGACCGACCAGAAGATCGATCTGGTGAAGAAGCAGCTGGCGAAGAAGTAGAGCCACGCTTCCCGCCGGCCGAGCCTTGTCTTTCGGCTGGCTTTGCCGTCCCTATATGTCCTGTCACCGGAACCCTTTGCCGGGAACCGGAGAAGGATAGCGGATGATTCGATTTGCCTTGGCGTTATTCCTGCTGGTTGTTCCCCGCGTGGCTCACGCTACCGATGCAGGCTGGGCGCTGTTGCGCGATGGCGGCCATGTCGTGCTGCTGCGCCATGCCATGGTCACCGGCACCACCGATCCGGCCAATTTCGACATCGACAACTGCGCTACCCAGATGAACCTGTCGGCGCGCGGCAAGCAGCAGGCGAGCAAGATCGGCGCCTTGTTTGCGGCACGCGCGGCACCCATCGAGCGCGTGCTGTCGAGCCGCTACTGCCGTTGTCTGGACACCGCGCGCACCGCTTTCGAGGCCGAGCCGGAGCTCTTCGCGCCGCTTGATCTCCTGAAAGGCGATGAGACCCAGAAGGCGGCGCAGATCGCGGTCATCATCAAGGAAATCCGTGCCTATTCCGGCTCCGACAATCTGGTCATGGTCACCCATCTGGAGGACATCGTGGCTCTGACCGGCGTTTCGCCCCGCGAAGGCGAGGCCGTGGTCGTCGAACCGCAAGGCGATGGCCTGCGCGTGCTCGGCCGCGTCACCTTCTGAAGTTCCGACGCTCCCTTCAGCATTGGATCGGTGTTGCCGAAATGCCACCATTGAAAGAAGCCGCAAATTGGCCGCGACAATGCCGCTTGCGACAACCCGTCGCAGGGGCTATAGGCGCGCTCCCGGTCACGAGAACCGAAGCGAGCACAACGGTTGGAGCTTTCGTCTCCGCCCGTGCAGGCGGCTTTGCCGCCCTGTATACGGCGCCGCTTTGGGGATTGGGATCGCGGATGTAGCTCAGCGGGAGAGCGCCGGATTTGGGTCCGGAGGTCGGGGGTTCAATTCCCTTCATCTGCACCACGGATAGCTCAGTTGGGTAGAGCATCAGATCGAGAATCTGACTGTCGAAGGTTCGATTCCTTCTCCATTGGCCTGATAAGCCAGCACCCTACCAGGTGTTATCTGAAAACGGTCCGGGGACTGGAACGCGAAAGACTGGACGGATGGCCCAGGCCCTCGGGCACGGATCATCCCGAGAGTCTTCGCCATCGGCTCGCGGCCAGGCCCGCGGTGACGATCAAGGCGCTGTGTCGCCGGCAAGGGAGGCCAAGGCTTCCGGCGCCCGCTTCGCTGCCCCGCGATCCGCTCCCGAAGGCCCGCCGCGGATTGATGCCACCAGTCCCCGGATCATTCGTGCCCGGACGATGACGCAAGACGATGTGAAACGAGAAACGAAGGGAAGATCGACGCATGACTTGACGCCTCGCATGGGGCCATGCCCGACAGGAGTAAGACAATGACTGTTCTCGACAAGGTTCTTGGACGCGAGCGCGTCCTCGTAAGGGAAAACGAACGTGCCCTCACCCTGCACAAGGGTGAGATCAAGGCTGTCCTGATGCCGGGCGAACATTGGCTCGCCAACCGGCGCGGCAGCCTCGAAGTGTCCCGGCACGATCTGAAGAACCCGGAATTCGTTTCGGCATACGAGAAGGCGTTGTTCGACAAGCTCCCGGATGTGGCCGCGCGTCATTTCACCGTCGTTCGTACCGGGCGCACGGATGTCGCCGTCATCGAGCGTGACGGCAATTTGCACGCCGTTCTGGCGCCCGATCGCAAGCTGGTGCTGTGGACGGATGCCGGTCCGTGGAAGGTGACGCTGATCGACACATCGGTCGATCTCGCGATCGATGCGGCGGTCATGCGCCGGCTCGGCCAGGCCCGGAAGACGGAATTGATGTCCGTCCATCCGGTCGTCGACGGTCAGGCCGGACTGCTGTTCATCGACGGTGTCCTGGTTAGGACGCTGACGGCGGGCGTGCATGGCTTCTGGAACGTCGGACGCATGGTGCAGATCAAGGTCGTCGACCTCAAGCGCCAGTCGCTCGACGTTGCCGGGCAGGAAGTGCTGACCAAGGATCGCGTGACGATCCGCGTCAACATATCAGCCGAGTACCGGGTTGTTGATCCGGTCAAGGCGGTAAGCATGGTGAAGGACTTCTCCGAAGCCCTCTACCGCGCCCTGCAGTATGCCTTCCGCAAGACGCTTGGCGCGCTCATGCTCGACCAGATCCTTGAAAAGAAGGTGACGATCGACGAGGAGGCGGCGGCCAAGGTTCGCGCCGATATGGCTGAGATCGGAGTGGAGGTCAGCGATATCGCGCTCAAGGATGTCATCCTGCCGGGCGAGATGCGCGAGATCCTCAACCAGGTGGTGTCGGCTGAAAAGCAGGCCGAGGCCAACATCATCCGCCGCCGCGAGGAGACGAACGCCACGCGTTCGCTGCTCAACACGGCCAGGGTGATGGCGGAAAACCCGGTGATGCTGCGGCTGAAGGAGCTTGAGGCTCTGGAAACCATCGCCGGCAAGGTCGAGCGGCTGACCGTCCACAACGGAACGGGCGGACTGCTCAACGACCTGGTCAAGCTCCGCGACAGCTGATGCATGTCGCCCAAAATGGTTGCGGTTTTGGGGAAACGACATGCATCGAAAGAAAGGCTGACGTAACGTCAACGGAAGGGGGGCCGCGGGGGGCGGGGGGGGGGGGGGTGGGGGGGGGGGGGCCGGGCCCCCGCCGGGCGCCCCGGGCCGGCGGTGTGTGGGGCGGGTTACAGAGGCTTCACGCCCCGCCCCAGAAGGGG
>NZ_JAMYSA010000186.1:0-7299 GCF_040321735.1 Mesorhizobium sp. M0293 | reverse complement strand
ACGCCGCCACAAAGCAGAAATCAACCACCCATCAGCCCAGTAAAGCGCGGAAAACCTGCGCCAAGCAGCTCAGGTTCAGCGAGCCACCCCCGTTCTTGCGCCTCTTTGCATCAGAAACGGCGGTAAATCGAGGTGTCCAACCGGGAAGCCATCGTTTCCTGCGATGCCACAAGTCGATTGCATGATTGCTCCCGGCGCCGGTCGAAGCCGATCCGCATCCGCCAAAGCCAATACCTCAATAACCGCATCGACCAGGATCATCGGCGCATCAAGCGCCGCGTGCGGCCGATGCTCGGTTTCAAATCGACGGACGCCGCCGCGGTCACCCTGTTCGGCATCGAGATGGTCCACATGATGCGCAAACGACAGGCGCGGTACGCCTTCAATCCGAACCCGTCTCTCGCCGAGCAGTTCGAAAGCCTCGCTGCCGCATGAGGTTGCCACCACTCTGGCAAATTCTCTGACCAGACAAAACTTTGCAAGGGAAACCTTCCAGCAAGCCTTCTGCCTGGCGCAGCCGCAAGCCAAACACAAGGCCTAGCGTCAAGGTGGTCTCGATCGCCAGATCAGAATAGCGGTGCTGGCCGCCACGTGTCTTGCGTCTTGGCGCTTGCCACCTGGACAGGGCTTCCGGCGTCACCCACAGGGTCAAACTGCCACGATGACGAAGTCCTGCCTCATATTCTGGCCAGTTCGTCACCCTGAACTTCATCTTCTCAATATGATGGCGGCGGCTGGTATTGTGTTTGAAAGGCATGGCTACGCTACAAAGGCTATTGCGGTTGCCGCTTGCCTAGCTAAACCCACACCAATAAACGATCCGTGCACCAACGCCCCGCAATGGCGAAAATCCTATTGCCGCCGCTGACGAGCCGCCTTTTTGGCCAATCTCTTGCTGTTGATCTGGGCGATCTTCGTCACGACCTCGCGTGGCGTCCACCCAACAATCCGCTTACGCAAGCGCCATTGAGCGCTTCCGCCGTCCAGCAACTCTGATGCGCGATCAACCCTCCCTTCCAGAGCAAGCGGTGCAAGTCGCCCTTCGCCAGCGCGATTCGCGTAGACTAGGATATTGTTTCGATACCACGGTTCGATCTGATGGTTATCGCTGACCAGCGAACGAATCGGATCGAAACAGTCGAACCCCTGTTCAGAAAACAGTTCCCGCCAGAATTGCAACGGACGTTCGTTGATGTGGTCTTCGCCGCCCTGATTCACTACGGCTGCGGAAAACGCCACGATATCGCCATGCGCGGTCAGGCTTTTGATGAACTGCTCTGACGTATCCGGTGACAGGTGCTCCGCGACTTCAAACGAAGTGACGAGATCGAACTTCCTGTGCAGATCCAGTCCAAGCGCAAGGTTGCGCGCCACAAACTTATCTGGATCGATTGCGAGCGTTTCTCGATTTACATAATCGCCGTCGACCCCAAGCATATCTGTGCAGCCATATTTCTTCCAGACAGCCAGCCACACGCCCCTTGCACAACCAACATCCAAGATCGACTTGGCCCCTGTGATTGCCTTCAAAACCGGAACTACCCCTAGCGCCGATTTGCGTGCCCCCAGAGCGATGTAGTCGAAGAAGATATCCGAATAATTATGCATCTGCGTTCTCTCGTACGTTTGGTCTTCGTCCTACTATTTCGGCAACTACGAATAGCGGTCTCCCCTTCAACTGCACATAAGCACGGCCGACATACTCGCTAATTGCCGCTAACGCCAAAGCCTGTACGGCAGAAACTGATACGAACACCAGCACAAGACTTGACCAGCCCGGGGCCGTACTGAGAAACAGATAAGAATATAACGTGAAAAGAGCAACGCCGATCAGGGCAATTATCAGCGCGAGAGACAGAAACACTGCGATGCGTAGCGGGGCCATCGAAAAGCTGATAGCGCCATCGATCGCGAGCTTCAGCATCTTCTTCAACGGGTAATTTGTGGTGCCCGCAAATCGCTTTTCTCGATTGTAGAAGAACGGAATCTGCTGGAAGCCGATCCACGCAATCATGCCGCGCACAAAACAATCATGCTCGGGCATGGCATTCAACGCATCAACCACGCGGCGCGTCATAAGCCTGAAGTCACCGGTATCCACCGGAATATCGATCTCTGAAACACGGGAGAGCAACCTGTAGAAGAGCTTGGCCGTCGCCCGCTTGAATGCCGTCTCGCCTGCCAGTCGTTGCCCATAAATGACGTCGGCGCGCTGAGAAATCATTTCCGCGAGCATTTCCGCCAGAAGCTTCTCTGGAGGATCCTGCAGGTCGGCGTCCAAGACAAGTATCAGGTCTCCGCTCACCCTCGCCAATCCAGCCGATAAGGCGAGAGCATGCCCATGATTGCGCGAAAGCTTGAGTCCAACGACTAGATCGTCGCGGGCTGCCAGCTCCGCGATCTTTTGCCACGTACCATCTCGACTGCCGTCATCAACAAGTATCAGTTCAAATCGATGAGAGACGCCTTCGGTCGAGGCGATAACCCGACGATAGAGTTCCTGCAGTCCAAGCTCTTCGTCGTAACATGGCACAACGATGGAAAGCTTGTTACTGCCAGCATGCGTAATGGCGTTCATTAAGCCTAATTCGCGTTTCGTCGCCAACGGAAAACCCAGATCGATAACACTACGAAGTTGACGATTGGCAACAGGAGCACCACGACAACCAGTGAAGTCCATTCAGGGAGGACTCCCGCCTCAGATGCCTGGACGACGACAACGTGAGAAAGCAAATAGCACGCCAATGTAGATACGACAAAACGCGATATCTGGCCCCTATCCCCTATTTTGCGCCCAAATGTAAATCCCGCCTGCATCATATACTGCCAAGAAACCGCCATCGCGTATGCAATAAAATTGCATAACGCGATTGAAATAACATCTAAATACCTCAACAAGCAGTAGAATATAACATAAAACGCGGCGACGCTCAGTCCAACGATCGAATACCGATATACAAGAACGATGTTGTCGCTTGTGGCTAGCTTCGTGAAGCGCTTGACGTGTGACAACGTGCGCCGTTCCTCCGGCGTGCGCCGGTCAAAGATTTGTCGCCATTGTTCGCCCCGCATGATCTCATCCTCGACAAGGTTTGCTTTCATCTTTCTTCAGACCGGCTCGTCCGAGCCAATGCGCCAGAGCTAAAATTACATCAGGTCGCGACCGCAGCAACAACTACAACAATTATAACGACCGCGGCGACGCCAGCCTTTTCCCCGACTTGCACAGGCCTCATGGGTACATCGGTAGCGGAATTACCCAACTCAATGGTCTGTATAAGGCTGGTCAAGGCCGAAACGCTCGAACCACGCTTGCGGCCCGCAATTGCGCCGAGCTTCTTACTACTTGACTTCTGTCGGCTATTCGATCGGATGTAACTTTTAACCTGGTCAAGCATGATGTTGTCGTCGAGGCTCTTTCCAATCGCTACAATCGATGCAAGCCCTCCAGCGCGTGGTTTGAGATTTTCAAGCGGACTGCCTTTGTTTCCTAAATCGTTGACGAATCGCTCTAAGTCAGTTCGCGGCATAGCTAATTCCCGCCTTTGCTCAATGTCGGCAAACTATCCATCTCGCTCTCACCAGCGATCGGATGATGGTGCCGTGAACAAGCAAGCGCCGTACCAACCTCAAAAACATCTGATTTTGCGCGTTGTCTGACCGTACGCATTGTCAACTTGCCTGCCTTTTGGGTTCCGAACCCGACAATTGGCCCGCTCCAAAAGCAGGCAACCGCAAAACTCTTCGCTCAGCCAGCGCTCTGCAGTCGCCAGCTCAGTTGCTGATGCCGCCAGTCGATTCTTTCCAGCAAGAGCATCGGGAGACACCCATAAAGTGACTCTCGAAGAGGATGAAGCGAGAATCGTCGAGAACTGTGCGGTCACTCGCTGGCGTTCCAAAGGCGGGGGGGCGGGCGATGAAGCGCGGCTGAGTGCCCAAGTTGAGAACGCGCGTCGGCGTCTCCAATCGCGGGAAAGCACCATCCCGGCTATCGCGAAGGAGTACAAGGTCGGGCGGTGGACCTTATCTCGCGCGCTTTGCCGATTATCGCCACAAGGAACCTGAGACGGAAGACAGCCAAGAACTTCAGCATGCCACGATGACCGGAAAGCAATTTTTGATGTATGTATGGAAACATGGCTGAGCTAATCATCCCAAAATACGTGTCCGAACGGGTAAATTCGACGATCGAACTCGGAAGTTCGACCGTCGAAATCACGCAGAGCGGAAAGACGGTGGCAGGAAATGGGCAAGCGCGGCTATACTTGGGACAGCGCGAGCTGGTCATTGTTACAGTTAATTTTCCTACTTCAACTGATTCGATCTTGTTGTTTGATGCCAAAGGCAAGACGACACTGCGCTTTGGAAGTCTAGGGCGCCCGGTAGATGTCATCTGCCTTGAATCGAGGCCGACAAGCTCCAGTTGCGAGATGCAATTTCTGGCGCGATCAGGCCCATTCGTCTTCTGTTGTGACCGGCGCATACGGCTTCAATCCGTTGTTCTGCATCTCCTGAATTTTCCGGCATTCGTCTGCCTCGGCGACATCCGCACCATATCAATCTCGCACTGGATGGTTTGACGAGCATCACGGTGAATGCTTGGCGGGAGTTTATCCGGGCTTCGCGAAGATTTTGCACGACCCCCAATTTGGCGCGGCGGTCTCCGCCGCTCTCTACTGGTATCTTCGGAGCAACCGTGCCGGGGATGGTGCTGGCGTAGACAGTGGCCTGATACTTTCACAAGCGGCGTTGGAGCGCCTGGCATTGGCCGTGCTCACTGCAAACGGGCTACCGGTCCCGCGTTATGCAGCCGAAAAGCTCAGAGCCGCCTGCCGTTATCTAAAAATACCGACAGCCCTGCCGAGAGATCTCAAGCAACTGCGAAAAGCAAAGCGGGCTGGCGACCTTGCGGGTGGGCCTGATGCAGCTGTGAAGATTCGTAACGAATTGGTGCATCCAAATCGGCGCATGAAATCGGCGACCGGGCCGCTCATCAGTCAAGGCTGGCAGCTCGCACAATGGTACATCGAAGTATTTCTGCTCAAGCTCTGTGGCTACAGCGGAATTTATTCAAACCGCCTGTCGCCAAGGTGGGTGGGCGAGGTGGAGAAGCTTCCGTGACCAAGGCACCTATGGCGTTCCTTGTTCGATCCCACCGGAGGCAGGGATCATGTTCCTCGTCCCGATCATGCCCATTGGGCTGCCGGTCTTTGTGGGAGAAGGTCAACCCTGGCGCTTGACCTGCCGCAGGGGCACGAAGTGCACCAGGCCGCCGTAGGCGTCTTCGGAAAGGCTGGCATAACTCCGGAGATTGAATGTCAACTTCACAGTGCCCGTAATCGAAAATACCTCGACAGGACGGACATATCCAGAACATGATGGTTTCATGAACAAGGCTCGAATCCACCTCTTCCCTGACACCAATCTTTTCTTTCAGTGCAAAGATATTGGCGGTCTTCCCTGGTCGGACCTAGGGGACTTCGATGAAGTCGAGTTGATTGTCTCCCGCCCTATTCAAAAGGAGATTGATAGGCGCAAAGGCGAGACGACCACAAGGCTAGGAAAACGCGCCCGAAAAGCTCACGGCCTTCTACGTGATGTAATCTCAAACAAACTCAATCCCATCGTGTTGCGCGAAAAGAACCCCAAAATCTTGCTGTTCTTGCAGGTTGATCTGAAGCCGAATGCGGCGCTGGCAACTAAGCTCGACTACGAAGAGGCCGATGATACGCTGGTTGGAATCACAAGTGGCTTTGCCACAAACAATTCAGAACTGGATGTGGGTGTTCTCACACATGACGGAGGGGTGATGGGCGTCCGCCGTCACGGCGGGTGTGGCGCACTATGCTATTCCCGAAACATGGCTGGCGCCCCCTGAAGAAACAAAAGCCGACAAGGAACTTAAAGCGGCGCAGGCTGAAATTATCCGCCTGCGCACCGCCGAGCCGAAATTCGAGGTGACTTGCGTTGACGGAGGTGGTCAACCTATTGACAGGATTGTCCTCGACAATCCGCATGTGGAGGCATTGGTCCCCAGCGAAATTGAAACGCTGATGCTGCAAGCGCGAGAAAAATTTCCCGAGCGGACAAATTTTAGTCCCCCAAAGACAGTGCTGCCCGTGTCCTCGGGCAAGGGGATTTCGTTAGAGTCCCTAAAAGGCTTGTATATGCCTCCGACCGACCAACAGATCGAGGCCTACCACGAGGCCTACAAGAAGTGGGAAGTAGAGTTGGAGGAAGCGTTAGGGCGCATTCATAAGCGGCTAGTCGCCGAGACATCGAAGCTGACGGCCAGTTTTCGTGCACGTAATGTCGGGACGCGGCCTGCTGAAAATGCACTCGTTGAAATGATAGCGCATGGAAGCTTTTACATCTGGCGACCGAAGCGCGATGATGACAATGATGGCCCCAAACGAAAGGGACTTCCGCCCCCTCCGGCAGCACCAACGCGCCCCAACTATGCCCACATGTTGGGAAGGCACATGCGCGGCTTCGGGCTGTGGGACAATCTTCACCCAGCTGTCCCTTCTGCGCTGTCCTTCATGCCGAAGGAGCATGATGCGGAAGGCTTCTACTACAAGACAGGCTCTTCCGGCTCAGGTCTGAGTCTGTCATGCGATTTGTGGAGACACGGCCAAGGAAGCGAAGGCTTCGACGCTTTTATCGAGCCGCACAGCCTTAAAGAGGCTTCGGGTGCAGTTGAGCTTCGCATCCATGCAAGCAATTTGACCGATACCGTCTCGCTGAAGATTCCGGTCGAAATCCGTTCCACGGCGTTAAGCGCATTCGACTACGCCGCAAAAGAGATCGACCAGCTTAGTCAGAAGCCCGAGGACGAATGACACGCGGCTAGGCTCGTGGGTCAAGTGGCGCGAAAGCCTCTCCTGTCAGGGTTCCAGGAGGCTCAAAGGCCCTTTGGTCGTCTCCATGTGCGAAAGCATGGTGCGGTTCCGAGGGTGGCATACACCTTCGGTCGCGATCCAACGGCGAATACGGTGGTCTGGGTGTAAGCGCGAATTTCCCCGCACCTTTTGCTGTTGAGTGGTCTGATGCATGAGGTGTCCACCAAAATAGGTGGACACCAAGTGATGGAAGAAGATGAGCAGAAACTGCGGGTGAGACTTGTCGGTCGGAACGGGCGACGCCGATACGACCCCGCATCGAAGGACCGTCTTGTCGCGGCCTGCCTTGAGCCTGGTGACCCTGGATCGGCTCGCAAAAGGGGGTCTGACTCACATTTGATGATTTTGCATGGCGGCGTGGTGCTGTTTTCTGAGGGGAATCAGCACCATGGTGAGA
>NZ_JAMYSA010000185.1:0-7370 GCF_040321735.1 Mesorhizobium sp. M0293 | reverse complement strand
TGCCGTCGATGGCGATACGTTCCGGCCTGCCATGGCGCTGCAGCGCCTTCCGTAAGAAGCTTTTGGCCGCCGGCAGGTCACGGTTTTCGCTGAAAAAGAATTCGACCGTATCGCCGAGGCTGTCGACGGCGCGGTAGAGATACATCCAGCGACCACGCACCCGGACATAAGTTTCATCAACGTGCCACTTGCCGGTGACCGGGCTCGATGCGGTTGCCGACGGCGGCGGCGCCAGCGGGATTTTGCGGTAAGCGCAGGAACGGCGTGGGGTGGTGAGGTCGGACCATGCGCGGTCGGGCGTGCTGCTGGAGAGCCGTAGGGCGGCGCTCGCGGCTGCCCCCGGCAGGCGAACAACTCGATGATGATCATGCGTCCGCCGCAGCATGGGCACGGCCCCCCGCCGCTCGCAAATTGCTGAATGTGGCTCTGCCGCCCGATGACCACCCCGGAAGACCAGACGACTTGCGAATCCGGGTGGCAGGACATGGTTTAGGAGCCGACGGACGAACTCGTCTGTGGCGGGCGTCATGAGTTCCCGCCGGTCGGCGCCAGGGCGGCGATAATCCTTATAGTGGATGGTGACCCCGCTCTCGTCGAAGCGGATGAGGCTCAGCGGCCTTCGACGGTGTCCGACAATTTATGTCTGTTTTGGCGACTTTAGGACATAGGCTTGTTTGGCCGGCTTCCTCGATGTTTTTGCTAAGTAACTGAAAGGAAATCTACAATCTAATTTTTAGCGCCAAAATACAATTGGCATGAATTTTGCTCCCTCCGTTGAGAGCCGGCGAAATTGCTTGCCAGGTAGGAGCGAAGCGATCGCTCGGCAAAATTAAAGGACTGGAATAAATGGGTTTGTTGAACTCCCACCGCCCACGATTGCAAGACCCATCTTGCCCTCCAAGGAACGGATAATCATGCATTTTTTGGCGGAGCACATCCTCACCGCGCTTGGCTATCGTCACGGGCCGATTTTCTATGGACGCAGGCGTCGCAACCGCACTCCTTTCAACAGTCTCGCAAGTACGATTCCTGGAACGACAATAATCTTCTGCCGTTTGGGGTTAGCGGATTTGGCTACATGAGCCAGTGCCAGTTCTATAATGAGGCCGATTTTGATCGGTGTCTGACTAGAGTTGAAGCGGGCGATAAACCGATTTGGAAAGGTGTCGCACTGTCAGAGGACGATCTGATGCGCAGGACAGTAATGTTTGTTTTGCGAAGCAGCGGAGTGTCGTCATCCCGCTTCGCAGCGGAATTTGGGGTGCCCTTCGAAGAATACTTTCCCCGCGAGCTTGAAATCTTGAAGGAGGCCGACCTGGTATTCATCTCTAACGACGGCGTACTTTCCCTGACTTCCGCCGGCATCATCAATTCAGGCGCTGTGTCTCTGCTGTTTTTCTCGGACCAGGTGCTTGACCGGGTAGCCTACAACGATAGCAGGATAGGGACAAGAAGACCGACCTCGTGGAAAAGCACGATTACTCGCCAGCGGGACGGTACGGCTCAAGTGCGAAAATGCAAGCTGTTTTTCGGTGAAGTCGGGGGACCTCGTCAATGACCTTTACCTCGTCCTTTTCCATCCCAGATCGACCCGCCCATCAGGCGCGGGGGATATTTTCTCACCTGGTCGACAGCATCGACCGCAGCCAGGCAAAACGCCCGCTTGGGATTGTCAGCGATTTCGTCGCCGAGCAACTCCCGCACCATATTGCGCAGATCAAAGGGAATGAACGGCCAGATGAAGCGGTTAAGGAGCTTGGGCAGAGCATCAACGCGATGATACGGGGAACAGACTGTGAGGCGCAGCTAATAAATCTGCCCCAGTCCGACTTCGGAGTGGCTAAGACAGACATTCAGTATCTCGTCAATTGTGCTTATCAGATGTCCGCGTTTGCCGGCCTCAATCCCGTCGATGCGGAGTTGACGGTAGGAGAACCGTTGATGCGTATTGCACAATTAAGTCGTCAGCGGCAGCCTAGCATTGATGTCCTCTCCTATGAAGACATGATCCTCACCAACCCGGTGGAGAGCGATCCTCGCGTATATTGCCTCGGTTCGGCTGGGGTCGAGGAGCGCGATTTTTGCCTCGGCCATCAACTTATTGAGGGTGACTTACAGTCGGCAATAGAAGCTCTTCTTGAGTTGCGAGACACGGTCGCGGCAGATGCACGCAAGTGTCTATCGCTGTGCATGAAGTCGCTGGAGTCAGCCATTTATATTCTGGAACGTTTTTATGAACATATGTCGCACGATCTTTTCGGGCAATTTCGCATGTTCTACGGAAAGAACCCTTACAAGGATAGGCTTGGCCCAAGCGGTCGTTTCTCTGCCCGCATCGTGGCGGTCTCGGTTCTACTGATCGGCGAAGAGCTGTTGCGCCAGAAGCCGCAATTCTACAAGGATGTATATCGGTTGTCGGAATATTATCCTCAAAAATGCATTGGCGACGTATTTCGCTGGTTGTCGCCAGACAAGGTGCGAGCGAGAACCCAGCCAAGCTGGCTTGAAGGGAAAGCGCCCTTCCCTAAGCTCGCAACGGTCTCGTCCATCGTGGAGCGCCAGGGCAGCGAAATCCGAGAGCTGCACGCGTCCTGTGTTTGTGCGATGGATCGGTTTACCCGGATGCATCGTCGTGCGGCCCTGAAATATACGGTAGGGCCGGGTCTCCCAATTGTTGGAGTTGATATGTCGGAAAGTATTGAGGCTGTGTTGTCGCAGCGGCTGTTAGGGAGCGCACCAAAGCTAGAGGCGACATTCTCGTCGGTCAAGCATAGCTCCGACATCAGGCGAAAATGGTCAATGTCTCAAGACGAAGTGGTCTTTCGCCGATTCGAGGTAGGAGATGCTGAAGACGTATGGCGGTTGCATCGAAGCGCATCCGACGCTGTTGGTGTACATGGGCCGGAAGGGGCATGGGAGGATGATTTACGCAATGTCGGCGACGTATATCTAGCCTCAGGCGGAGATTTTGTAGTTGCGCATATTGGCGGCCAACTCGTTGCTATGGGTGGACTGAAACCTGCCGAAGATTATGTTGCAGAGCTGAAGCGGATGCGAGTCGATCCCGCCTTTCAACAACGAGGGCTTGGAAGGAGAATACTTAGTGAATTGGAGCTGCGCGCCGTTGCGCTAGGTTTCAAGTGCATAATGCTCGACACAACAACCATCCAAGTCGGGGCTCAAAAGCTCTATGAGACGTTTGGCTATAGTCGCCGCGGTGAGGGGATGTTGCATGGGTATGCCGTGATTTTCTTCGAGAAGCGGCTCGCCAGCCAGGATGACTTGTTGATTTCTGCTGAGAAGCGACCCGGGAATTCAGACTGATGGGGTTGTCTAGAGCGCTGCCGGCAGCCTGGGCGATAGCGCTTGGGGTCAGGTTGCGGGCGCACACAAAGCGCGGCCCTTTTCGGTGTACCGATATCCATGGTCAACCCACCAGCGTTTGGGCAGTCAGGGCCAGGGGCCACTTCCCGAGCGACGATGCCGCCACAAAACTGCTCTATCTGATCTTGAACCGATCCGAGAAAGAATGCCGCCAAGTGACTGGTTCATGGCAAAGGTCCATTTCGCCGTATCTTCGGTGAGCGCTTCATCAGGGCCATGGCGGCAGGACGGCGAAAGCTGATCCAGAGCCTGAACGTCCGTCCCGTTCTTGACGGCGAGGGCGAGGAGACCAGCACGTTCGAAGTGCCCGCCGGCGGCCGGCGCTATCTCGCGCTCGGCATCCTCATCAAGCAAAAGCGCTTGGCAAAGAGCGAGCCAATCCCCTGCATCGTCAGCCGCGGGCAGGAGACCTCGGCCGAAGAGGATTCTCTTGCCGAAAACCTGCGACGCGCCGAGTTCGATCTTGGCGATCAGAGCGTCGAGATCGACCTGCGCTGAGCGGCGACCGGGTTGGCCGTGAGTGCTGCCGACACATGGACCTTACGGGGGGGCAAATACGTTACGCGACATCCAGTGTGGTAGACGATCAAGAGTTCACCAGCGTCCTTGCCGTTGATATCGGCAACCACATCAGGGTCGTTCTGGTCGTAGGGCCGCGTGTCGATCGCCCAATTCCGCTTTGCGAACTCACGGATTGGGAACTTGGCTATCTCAGTGCGCGAAGCGCGATCGACGCGGGATTTGCGGTTGAATTCGACGCCGCGGATTCTTGAGACACCTTGAGGCATGTGTCGTCGACGATTCGTGCGACAAGGTCACGGTAGACAATCTCCGCCGCATCGAATGCTAGCCTACCCATCGACTACATCAGGCAGTATCTTCGACGACGCTCAAATTTCGATCGAAAGCCTCGGTGTCGGATGCGTGGGCTCGGAGAGAGCGCACCTTGTTCGCCGCAACGGCTGCTTCTTTGTCGGGCGCTATGCTTGTTGTCACAGCTTTGGCCGCCAACGCGGTAAAATCTATGGCGGCATGAGCCGGCACACCTGCAGCATCGGTTGCTGTCGGCCGTTCTTCTGCGATTGCGCGCCGTCCCTGCGGCGAAGCCATACGGCCAGCTTTTGCGGCAAATGTCGCGCCGCGCCGCAGGCGGGTCTGCAAGAGGCCTGAGCGGTACGCGGGTGCTGTCGGCACAATCGTCGGGAGCGCAGGAGATGGCACCGCCGCAGAAGAGTCCAATGCAGAGTTTTTCGCGCGCGAAACGTCGGTCGAGGCGGGCAGGGGCATGAACGCGCGTTTGGCGAGCGGACCGTCGGCGAAATAGAAATTGCGCGGGCCGAGGATTGGCAGTTCGCCACGCGGCAAAATGATGGCCTTGTTCTTGTCGAGCGTGCGGATTTCGTCCGGCCGCATCAGGGGCCGCCGCACTTCCTTGCGGTGCTCCGAGCGCGTGTAATAAGTGTCGAACAATGTTGCCTTGGTGCGCGTCACGTCCTTTTGCACGTCCGACGTTTCGCCGAGCTGCTCGGAGACGTAGCGCAGATCGTCGGCGTCCTGCGCACCGAAAAAGATCTGCACGCGAGCGGCGTTGATAAGTGTCTTGCGCCCTTCCTGGCGATAGATCTCGTCCACAGCCTTCAGCGACTGCACGAAAAACCACATCGAAACGCCGTTGCCGCCGAGCACGCTCGCCATTTCGGTCACGTTCTCCAGCTTGCCGAGGTTCTGGAACTCGTCGAGCAGCACAAGCACCGGATGCTCGCCCAGCTGCGGCAGGCTTTCCGACATGAAGTTCCCCGCCGAAGCGGCCCTTCCAGTTGTAATCGAGGCGTCGCTGACCCCGTGCTTGCGGCACAGATCGGCAACCGACACCCCGGCCTCATGTTCCTTCAAAATTCCAATGATCTCTTCAGAAAAGCGGCTACGTTTCATGTCCTGGTCCTCTCGATGGGCCAGAACCAACGTCAACCGGATTAGATCAGCGGGGCAAGGTCACCGCATGTCGGCCATGAATACGCCAACCCAATTACATTGTTGGAAACAAGTAACTTGAGCGAAAATGTGCAATCTTTCTTTGGCACGTATCCTAATCGCGCAGGGAGATCAATTTCCACATCCTGGAATTCGAGAAAAACATTGTACAGTGGAAAATAGGCTTTAAGAGTAGATACCTGAATAACCGGATCGAACAGGACCATCGGCGCATCAAGCGCCGTATCCGGCCGATGCTCGGCTTCAAATCGACGGCCACCGCAGCCACCACCCTGACCGGCATCGAAATGATTCACATGTTGCGCAAGCGACAGGCGAGGTACGCCTTCAATCCGAATCCGTCCTTGGCCGAGCAGTTCGAAATCCTCGCCGCCTGATTGACCTCGCATCAGGGCCTCTCTGTGCCCCTATTCAGCCGTTGCAAAAAACCGACGAAACAGCTCTCGCCGCATAACCGCCCCACAGTTCCTCATGCTCCCTCCAGAGCCTTCAGTCGCCGAGCCTCGGAGACATCCATCCCGCCGAAGCGGCCCTTCCAGTTGTAATCGAGGCGTCGCTGCCCCCGTGCTTGCGGCTCCTTCAAAAATTCCGATGATCTGCTCTTCAGAAAAGCGGCTACGTTTCATGTCCTGGTCCTCTCGATGGGCCAGAACGAACGTCAACCGGATTAGATCAGCGGGGCAAGGTCACCGCATGTCGGCCATGAATACGCCAACCCGATTACATTGTTGGAAATAAGTAACTCAAGCGAAAACGTGCAATTTGCCTTCGACACGTACCCTAATCGCGCAGAGATATCAATTTCCACGTCCTGGAATTCAAGAATGTCATTGTACAGTGGAAAATACGCCTTATATACGGCCTCCTTCAAAACAAAGAGGTCCCGCCGCTCAAGCAGGCGTAGATCGTACATGCGTTGCTCGTTAGGGGTAGCAATCAATTCGATCAAGTTCTCCGGCAGTGGCTCATTAGGCTCAATGTCGATGCCGAGAGTTGCAATCCTCTTCGTTCCTGCAATAGCGGCGGCTGCTACTGTATCGTGGTGAGCCAAAGATCCGACGATGCCGGCCGGCCAGATCGGAACACCAGAGCGCGTCTTTAAGATCGGCAGTGGTGGGAATCCCAGTTTCCCAAGAAGTGTTCGGGCAATTACTCTTGCAGCACCGCTTTGGCGACGGACTTTGGTAACAGCGCGTCCCATCGGGGTAACCTCGGAAGCGTACAAGGTGGATTCGTCGGCCGGTTGTATTGGACGAATGCCGACGAGGATGTTCTGTTGATCAATGGTGATAGTCTCCATCTATTTCTTTGAGCATTTCAAGTGAGAACTCAGACAATGCAGCTTGGCCTTGTAATTGCTCGACTCGGGCGTCGATAAGCAGCGGCGGCGGACCGCATACAAAGTGCTTCCTATCTTTGGATCACCAAGCCAGGGCTTTCCGACATTTGGGGTATTGTCGGACTCTCGAGAATGAACCTGGGCGGAGTGCCAGAACCTTCCGAGCAGTTCGTTGGGGATCTTTTTCGGTTCTGTCGCAAAACTTTTCGGAAAGGTCATTTGCTGAATGATGCTTGCTCTTTTTTCCGGGAGTTTGTCATGTTCAAAGGCCGCCATTTTGATCGATCCGTGATCCTGCTGTGCGTTCGCTGGTATCTTGCCTACAATCTCAGCCTGCGCGATCTGGAAGAGATGATGGCCGAGCGCGGCATTCACGTCGACCATTCCACTGTCCACCGCTGGGTCGTGCACTTCTCGCTTGAGCTGCTGGACCGATTCAACCGGCGCAAGCGGAGCGTCACTGGAAAATGGCACATGGACGAAACCTACATCAAGGTTCGAGGCCAATGGATGTATCTCTATCGTGCTATCGACAGCCTCGGCGATACGGTCGAATTCTTTTTCAGCGAGAACCGTGACCTGCCGGCGGCCAAAAGCTTCTTACGGAAGGCGCTGCAGCGCCATGGCAGGCCGGAACGTATCGCCATCGACGGCA
>NZ_JAMYSA010000184.1:0-7404 GCF_040321735.1 Mesorhizobium sp. M0293 | reverse complement strand
TGGGCATCAATCCCGGATCGATCATCATTTTGACGCAATACACTACCGTCGCCTGCAGGGCATTGAACGGTACATTCATTGCACCCGCGGCTTGCGGACCGGTGCCTGAAAAGTCGAATAGTAATTTGCCGCCTGACACGGATATCCGCACGGCGATCCTTACCGGTTCGTCGCCAATACCATCGTCGTCGAGAAATGCCTCATAACTGGCCTCTTTCGACGTAAACGCTGCGAGCTGATTGAGAAGGCGGTGCCGCGTATAGGCGATCATATCCGCTATTGCTGCGGTAAGGCGATCATCTCCGATTTGATCGAGAAGTTCCTGGGCCATGACTATCCCGCGGTCATTCGTTGCGAGTTGCACCCCCAAGTCCAGCTCGCGTTCCTTGGGATCACGTGTATTCAGGGTGACGAGACGAACGATGTCATTCTGCACCTTGCCTTTGTGCCGCAGTCGCACGATCGGGATACGAATTCCTTCTGCAAATATTGTTTCGGCGGTACCCGAAATGGATCCCGGAACCACGCCGCCGACATCCGAGTGGTGGGCGATATTTGCGAGAAAGAACGACAGCTTTCCATTGTAGAAGACCGGCGAGACCACAGTGATGTCGGGGAGGTGGGTACCCCCGGCGACATAGGGATCGTTACACATGAAGGCGTCGCCTTCGCTGATTTGCTCCGGCGAAAACTCCTTCAGCAAATGGGAAACCGCGCCGACTGTGGAGCCCAAGTGCAGAGGAGTGTGGACTGTCTGGGCGAGAACCCGGCCGGTGGCGTCAAACAATCCTACAGAACAGTCGCGCCGTTCCTTGACATTCGTGGAGAAGGATGAACGCACGAGGATATGTAACATACCCTCGACAATCGTCATCAAGCGGTTGTTGTAAACTTCCATCGCAATCGGATCGGAGACCGGTGCGCTGCCGCTATCTTTCTTCGTCATCTGCTTATTGCCCGCTCTCTTCGTTCAGTTCAATGATCAGGTTCCCCGGAGCGTCCACAAAGGCGACCTGGTTGGGAAAGATCACGCAGGTCGAACTCATGTCCTCGACAATCGCGGGACCGGTGATCCGCGTCGAAACCGGAATCCTGTCGCGTTCGTAAACGACCGCATCCACCCATTTTACATCCGGGTCGACGAAGAATTTGCGCTGCCCGATGATGGCCGCTTCAAGCTTGCCGTTCGGCTGCTGGCAATGTATGGCCGTTGCCGAAGATGGCGCCGATCCGCGGACCCGAAAGTTTACTATCTCGATCTGACGGTCGGGGAGCGAATAGCCGTATTCCTTGCGGTGCGCATCTTCGAATTCTCGCAAGAAGGTTTCGGCATCTGGCAGCGGATTCGGTAGCGGAATTTGCACCTCGTGGTTCTGTCCAAAGTACCGTGCCTCCAGTACATTCTCATATTGCCGTTGGGATTGGGGCACGTCCTCGCTAGCCAGCCAGCGCTCGGCTTCACCGCGCAAAACGTTCATTTCCGATGTGATGCTCGACCAGCATTCGCGAATGAATGGGCGGATCTTGCTCTGAACGAAATCAAGGCTGATATCGGAAACAAGGATACCCCGCGCGCACATCGTTCCGGGCTCCCTCGGCGCCACAACCCTGGACAGTCCGCATTCGATCGCCGTCTCAACACCATGCAATGGCCCAGCGCCACCATAGGCTATGAATGCATATTTACGCGGATCAACGCCGCGTTGCGTCGTCACCGAGCGGATGGCGCGAGCCATGTTCGAGACGGCAATCCGTATAATCCCATAGGCTGCCTGTTCCACACTCATTCCCAACGGAATGGCAATCTTTTCCTCGACAACCCTGCGCGCGCCATCGAGGTCGATGGGCATAGTCCCGTTCAATATCGCGACAGGGTTAAGACGGCCCAGGACAACATTAGCGTCGGTTAACGTGGGTTCGACGCCGCCTCGCATATACGCGACCGGCCCTGGTACGGCGCCAGCGCTCCGTGGCCCCACATGCAAGGCACCGGCGTTATCGATATAAGCAATTGAGCCGCCGCCGGCGCCAATTACGTGGATATCGACCATCGGCGTCTTGATAGGATATGACGCCACTTCGCGACTTGTAGTAAAATGCGGCGTTCCGTCACTGATAAGCGATACGTCCGTGCTCGTGCCGCCAACGTCAAAAGTAATCGCATTTTTATACCCTGCCTGCGCTGCGATGACGGCAGAACCAATTACCCCGGCGGCTGGACCCGACAGACAGGTTCGAACGGGGTATCGGCGAACCGTTTCTATGGACATCAGCCCGCCATTTGAATGGATCGTGTAGGGTTTTGCCGATATGCCCAACTTCGTCAGCCTCTCGACCAACCGAGCAAGGTAGTTCTCGAATTTCGGTCCCAAATACGCATTGGCTGTCGTTGTTGAAAATCGTTCATACTCACGAAATTCAGGCAAAACGTCGCTTGATCGGCTAACGAACGCGCGCGGCATCAATTCCCGCACGATGCTTTCTGAGCGCAGTTCGTGTTCCGGGTACAAGTAGCTGTGCAGGAAACAGATAGCCACGGCTTCCACGCCCTCGCGGGCCAGGTATTCCACCCCGCGTCGAAGCTCGGCCTCGTCGAGTTCCACCAGCACGTTTCCGCGAGCATCGATACGTTCGGAGACTTCGATGCGGTACTGTCGCCTTGCCAAGGGTATCGGCTTGATTACGCGGTAGTTATATACGTCTGGGCGCATCTGCCGGCCGATTTCCAGGATGTCACGAAATCCTTTAGTCGTTATCAGGCCAGTCTTCGCGCCGCGAAGTTCGATGACCATGTTCGTGCCGACGGTTGTTCCATGACCGACGAATTCGATTTCCTCGGGGTTCAGTTCATATTTGGCTAGCGCGCTGGACAGACCGGTTTCAATAGCTTCTGACGGATCGTGCGGTGTTGAGGGCTCCTTGAAATACATGGCCTCTCCCGATTTCGTGTCTATCAACACGAAATCGGTGAAAGTTCCTCCGACATCTATTCCCACACGTATCATTCCTGGCTTCCTCAATCGCGTATGGACAAGCACGTCGCTTCGTGTCCGATCAGTTCGATCTCGCTCATTGCAACCACACTGAGTAGCCGCATCGTATGGGAGCTGCTCAGTGTTCTATCCGGTGTGCAAGAAACCAGACTTGAGGCGACATGGCTCATACCAATTCCAACATAGCCCCCGAAACTTTGATATTAGCGGGCATTCGGGGCCCTGCTATCTTTAGGGTGCCCTTTGTGACGGGAGGAGAAGTCGAGTGAATCTGACCTATAAGATAGCAGCCTTGGCAGGCATCGCAGCGGTCTTATCCGGGCCAGCATATGCTGCCGATCCTATTCGCATTGCGTTGTTCGGCTTCGCGGCTGACAACGCCTTCACACTGGCTAGCCTGGAGGGTCTAAAGGAGGCGGCGAAAGAAGCTGGCGACGTTGAAATTGAATTGTTCGACGGTGCTTTTGATGCAGACAAGCAGTTCAACCAAATCCAGGACGCGGTCGCTTCTGGACGCTTCAACGGGATGCTGATCCTGCCGATGGGCTATTCCTCGGCGGTCCCTGCCGCCGAGGAGGCGATCAAAGCAGGCATCAAGTTCGGTTCGCTCGAATATCCGCTAGGGCCCGATCCAACGACAACCGACAAGTTCCAGGTCAAGGGTATGACGACATTCGTTGGCTATAATGTAGGCAGCATTGGTCTTCGGCTGGCCGAAGCCACTGTGGAAGCCTGTCAGGGCAGGGATCCGTGCAAGGTCGCGCTACTGGTCGGCAGCCGGTCAGCAGCCCAGGACGTGCCCAAGATCGAGGCATTCAATAAACATATTGCGGAGTATCCGTCGATCAAGCTCGTCTCCACCCAAGACACGCTGTGGGGAAGAGAACTTGGGCTCAAGGTGACGCAGGACGTTTTGCAGTCGAATCCGGACTTGGACGTTATCACCTCTTTCGCCGACCAGGCGGCGGCGGGCGCGGAGGTTGCGTTGACGGGTGCAGGTATGAATGTAGGCGGTGAGGGCGTTCAACTTATCGGCCTGGGCGCTACCCAAACAGCGGTGGCGGCAATCCGCCAAGGGCGCTGGTATGGTACCTATGTGGAACTGCCATACATGGAAGGCTATCTCGGCGGCAAAAACATCATAGCAGCCATGCGCGGTCAAGAGTTTGAACCGATTATCGATCTGGAAACGCGATCGCCCGTCGGTGCGGCAATCGCCACGAAGACAAATCTCAATGCCCATCCTGACTGGTCTTCGAAGTGGGATGGCTAGAGGTATACAATGCAGGTCGTTGTCGACAATGTCAGTAAACATTTTGCGGGCGCCATCGCACTTCAGAATGTCTCGTTTGAAGTGTGTAGCGGAAGCATTCACGGTCTCGTCGGGGAGAATGGCGCGGGCAAGTCGACGCTAGGAAAGCTGGTCGGCGGGGTTCTCCAGCCGAACGATGGACGCGTGATCTACGATGGTGACGACACGCTGGTCTCGTCACCACATGAAGCGATTGAGCGCGGTATCGCTGCCGTCCAACAGGAACTTGTTCTCTGTCAGGAGCTAACCGTCGCAGAAAATATCTGTCTGGGGCGCGAGAGCACGACACTTGGATTTCTACGAAACCGGGAGAGCCTCCGGGAATTCAACCAACTACGTGACGAACTTGGCTTCGAGCTCGACGGAAGAGCCAGGCTCGGCTCGCTAAGTATCGCTGATCAGCAGCAAGTGGAGATACTCAAGGCGCTTTCTCGAAACGCTCGACTGATCGTGTTGGACGAGCCTACATCTTCACTTACCCCTACCGAAACTGAACACTTGCACCAAGTCGTCAAAAGGCTGGCAAAGGAACGCGGGACGACCTTTATATATGTGTCCCACTTCCTCGACCACATACTCTCAAGCTGCGATGCTGTAACTGTTCTTCGAAACGGCAAGCACGTTCAAACGGGACCGGCTAAAGATGAAACACGCGCGTCACTGGCGGCTGCAATGCTGGGCCGCGACCTCTCCGATGTCTTTCCGCCCAAGAAGGCGCCGCCGCCAACTAGCGCGGTCAAGTTGTCTACCAGTGGTCTGACGAGGCTGCCCGTATTCGAGGACATCAACATCCATGTTCAGGCGGGAGAAATAGTCGGAATAGCAGGACTTGTCGGCAGCGGGCGCTCTGAGGTGTTGCGATCCATCTTTGGTGCTGACGAATTTCAAAGTGGCATGGTTGCAATCGACGGATACCCAGTTGGCCGCCATACGCCGATCACGGCAATGCGCAATGGTTTGGCCATGGTGCCGGAAAGCCGGCGCGAGCAGGGATTGTTCCTCGAACATTCGATCGCTGAAAACATCTCGCTCATAAATTTTAGTGAGCTTCGTCCATTCGGGATAGTAAACCACGGGAAAGAGGCGGGAGAGATACGTAAGTGGGCCGCCCGCCTGAACATCAAATGCACGTCTACTGACGCTTTGGTTTCCTCTCTTTCGGGCGGCAACCAGCAAAAGGTGCTTTTCGCAAAATGGTTGGCCGGCAACCCATCGGTTATGCTGCTTGACGAGCCGACCCGCGGTGTGGACATCGGCGCAAAATCCGAAATCTACAATCTGGTCGTCGAACTGGCAGCGCGTGGGATGGCTATCCTGATCGTTTCGTCTGAGATCGAGGAACTGGTTGGCTTGTGCCACCGGATGTACATCATGCGTGAAGGCAGTATCGTTGGCGAAAAATCCGCCGAGGGAATCGAGTTCGGAGCAATCCTGCGCGAATGCCTTGGCGTATACGAAAGCGATCTCCATTCAAACACATGAGAATAAAATTTCCTGCAACCGCTAAGACCGACGGATTGGAGAGACCAGTGCGGTTCAAGAACTATGGGCAGAGCCTCTTGAAGGGTTACGCCATCCTCATTGCCTTGGTACTGGCGATCACCGTCCTTGCGGTTGTGGAACCTGCGTTCCTCACATCCAGAAACTTGCGCAATCTGCTCGACCAGAACGCCGGGATTGGAATCATCGCGTGTGGGATGACGTACGTGATCGTCGCTCGCGGTTTTGACCTATCCGTATCGGCGACGTTCGCAGTTAGCGGAATTACGGCGGCACTTGTTGCCAATGCATCGACGCCGATAGTCGGTTTGATGTCGGGTGTAGTGATTGGCACGGTGATTGGTTTAGCTAACGGAACCCTTATTGCAAGGCTTCAGTTGAATTCGTTCCTGATCACCTTGGCTTCCAGCATCGTAATTCGGGGGTGCGGCATCGCCATGTCCGGCGGATATCTGATCAACGTAACGGACAATTCCTATTCTATGCTTGGGCGAGGTACTGTTTACGGGATCACTTACCCCAGCATTGCTTTCATCCTGTTTGTGCTAATCTCCATGCTGGTGCTTCACCGCACCCAGTATGGCCGATACGTATTTGCTGTCGGTGGAAACGAGGAAGCGGCGCTTCTTTCGGGTATCCGAACCAAAACCGTCAAGGGATCAACTTTTGCGATTGCGGGATTTGCGGCTGCTCTTGCTGGCATCCTACTATCATCGAAGGTTTCCACCGGCATACCCAACAGCGGTTCCGGGATCGAGTTGCAGGCTATCGCCGCGGTTGTTCTCGGAGGGACCTCGATTGGTGGCGGTGCAGGCGCCATTTGGCGCACGGTGGTGGGCGTGTTTCTGTTGGCGATCGTCAACAATGCCTTCAACATTATGAACCTCGAGCCATATCTCCGGGAGATAGTAACCGGAACCATCATCATTCTAGCGGTGATCACAAATACGCTCACCGGTCGCAAGTAATACAGGGCAGGATAAATGTCTAAAATAAGCACCATTGTCAAAAGTGACCGGTACAGGATAGCCGCCGATATAGGCGGCACTTTTACGGATGTGGTCGTTCAAAATACGAGTACAGGCGAATTACTTGCGGCGAAATATCCGACCACGCCCAGAGATCTATCGGACGGAATATTGCGCGCTTTCGGCCAGGTCATCGACAATTTCGCCGAGGTCGAGTTTGCGGTACACGGGACGACGCAAGGTTTGAACGCGCTGCTATCTCACTCTGGCGGCAGGATTATGCTCTTGACGACCGCCGGCGCTCGCGACAGCTTCTTCATCATGCGGGGATCGCGACCGCGAAGGGAAATGTACAACAACAAGTTCCAGCGTCCCGAACAGTTCGTTCGCCGGCGGGATACATTGGAGATAGGGGGTCGCCTTGACTACGAAGGCAACGAAATAGCGGAAATAAATCTGGGCGACCTGCAAGCCGCGGCCGAACACGCGAGGCTGAACGGGATCCAATCGGTGGCGGTCTGCTTCCTGTTCAGTTACAAAAATTCAGACCACGAGATTGCCGCTCGCGAATTTCTGGAGCGGAACGTCCCAGGAATTTCGGTGTCACTTTCGCACGAAGTCGCACGTGAGT
>NZ_JAMYSA010000183.1:0-7501 GCF_040321735.1 Mesorhizobium sp. M0293 | reverse complement strand
AAACCGCTAATCCTGCAATCCAAAAGCCGCTATCCGCCTCAATCAACATGCCAGATCAACGGCTTGCGGATAGTTCACGGTCGACTCTTCCCTAAGCCGCCAGATCGCGCAGCACGTATTGCAGGATGCCGCCGTTCTTGAAGTAGTCGAGCTCGTCCAGCGTATCGATGCGGCAGATGATCGGCACGTTCTTCACCGTGCCGTCGCCATAGGTGACCTTGGCGATCATCGTCTGGCGCGGCTTGATGGTGCTCAAGCCGTCGATCTCGACCAGCTCGTCACCTCTGAGATTGAGCGAGGCCCAGGACGTGCCGTCCTCGAAGACGAAGGGGATGACGCCCATGCCGACGAGGTTCGAGCGATGGATGCGCTCGAAGGACTGGGCGATGACCGCGCGGACACCAAGGAGGTTCGTTCCCTTGGCCGCCCAGTCGCGCGACGAGCCGTTGCCGTATTCGACGCCGGCGAAGATGACCAGCGGCACGCCTTCTTTCTTGTACTCCATCGCCGCGTCGTAGATCGATTCCTCTTCCTTCGACGGATAATGGATGGTGTAGCCGCCCTCGCGGCCGCTCTCGCCCAGCATGTGATTGCGGATGCGGATGTTGGCGAAGGTGCCGCGCATCATCACCTCGTGGTTGCCGCGCCTTGTGCCGTACTGGTTGAAGTCGGCGACGCCGACACCGTGATCGGTGAGGTATTTGCCTGCCGGTGAAGCCGCCTTGATCGAACCCGCCGGAGAGATGTGGTCGGTGGTGATCTTGTCGCCGAACAGGCCGAGCACGCGCGCGCCCTTGATGTCGCCGATCTTGCCGAATCCTGATGTCATGCCGGCGAAATAGGGCGGGTTCTGTACATAGGTAGAGTTGTCGTCCCAGGCATAGGTCTGGCCTTCCGGCGCCTTGACGTTCTGCCAGTACTCATCGCCCTTGAAGACGTCGGCATATTTGCGGGCGAACAGCTCACGGGTGACGTTCTTCTCGATGAACTCCTGGATCTCGGCCGAACTCGGCCAGATGTCCTTGAGATAGACCGGGTTGCCGTTCTTGTCCTCGCCGAGCGGCTCTGTGGTCAGGTCCTTGGTGACGGTTCCAGCCAGCGCGTGGGCGACGACCAGCGGCGGCGACGCCAGATAGTTCGCCTGCACGTCGGGCGAAACGCGGCCTTCGAAGTTGCGGTTGCCGGACAAGACCGCGGCGGCAATCAGGCCCTTGTCGTTGATGGTTTTCGAGATCGGCGCCGGCAGCGGGCCGGAATTGCCGATGCAGGTGGTGCAGCCGAAGCCGACCAGGTTGAAGCCGATCTGGTCGAGTTCCTTCTGCAGGCCGGATTTCTCCAGATATTCGGCGACCACCTGGCTGCCGGGTGCCAGCGAGGTCTTCACCCAGGGTTTCTGCTTCAAGCCGAGCCGATTGGCGTTGCGCGCCAGCAAGCCGGCGCCGATCAGCACGCTCGGGTTCGAGGTGTTGGTGCAGGAGGTGATGGCGGCGATGACGACATCGCCATGACCGAGATCATGGTCGGTGCCTTCGACCGCATAGCGCTTCGAGATTTCCGCCGCCTTCTTGTATTCGGTCTCCATCGCCTTGGCGAAGCCTTCGGGGATGCCCTCCAGGGCGACGCGGCCTTCAGGCCGCTTGGGCCCGGCCATCGACGGCACGACGCTGCCGAGTTCCAGCTCGAGCAGGTCGGTGAACACCGGGTCGGCCGAGCCGGTGTCGCGCCACATCCCTTGCGCCTTGGAATAGGCTTCGACCAGCGCGATGCGGTCCTCGCTGCGTCCGGACATTGTGAGGTAGCGGATGGTTTCCGAATCGACCGGGAAGAAGCCGCAGGTGGCGCCGTATTCGGGCGCCATGTTGCCGATGGTGGCGCGATCGGCCAGCGTCATGTTGGAGAGGCCCGGTCCGAAGAACTCGACGAACTTGCCGACGACGCCCTTCTTGCGCAGCATCTGCGTGACGGTGAGCACGAGGTCGGTGGCGGTGACGCCTTCTTTCAGCTTGCCGGTGAGGCGGAAGCCAATGACTTCGGGCAAAAGCATGGAGACGGGCTGGCCGAGCATGGCGGCTTCAGCCTCGATGCCGCCGACGCCCCAGCCCAGCACGCCAAGGCCGTTGATCATGGTGGTGTGCGAATCGGTGCCGACGCAGGTGTCGGGATAGGCGGTGGTTTCGCCGTCCTCGGTGTTGGTCCACACCACCTGGCCGAGATATTCGAGGTTGACCTGGTGGCAGATGCCGGTGCCGGGCGGCACGACGCGGAAGTTCCGGAACGCCTGCTGGCCCCATTTCAGGAACTTGTAGCGTTCCTCGTTGCGCTCGTATTCGAGCTCGACATTGCGGGCGAAGGCCATCGGCGTGCCGAATTCATCGACGATGACGGAATGGTCGATGACGAGGTCGACCGGCACCAGCGGGTTGATCTTCTGCGGATCGCCGCCGAGCGAGGCCATGGCGTCGCGCATGGCGGCAAGGTCGACCACGGCCGGAACGCCGGTGAAATCCTGCATCAGCACGCGGGCCGGGCGATAGGCGATCTCGACGCCGGCGGTGCCCTTGTCGGTCAGCCAGCCGGCAACCGCCTGGATCGATTCCTTGGTGACGGAGCGGCCGTCCTCGTTGCGCAAGAGGTTCTCCAGCAGCACCTTCATCGAATAGGGCAGCTGGGAGATGCCGGTGAGGCCGTTCTTCTCGGCCTCGATGAGGTCGAAATAAGCATATTCCGCGCCGCTTGCGGTCAGCGTGCGGCGGCAATTGAAACTGTCGAGGGATTTTGACACGTGCGATCCTTGTCTGTTCAGCCTGAAAGGGAACGGACTCCGATGGCATGCAATCACGCGCAAAGGTGCGGGTACGGCCATTTCCGCTGTCCGTTCCCAAGCAACCCGAGCCGTTCAAGGCGGCGCGTGCGCTGGTTCGGCGCTAATTCTGTTCCCGCGCCGACCGCTGGCACGGATGCACCGCATATAGAGAATTTTCTGGAATAGTTCTAGACAGTTGCAAAGCAAATTTGTGCGATGCGGCAGCTGCCGCGACACATGGTTTTCAGGGCAGGCGAGGGATGCGGCTGATCGCCGAAAATCTGGGCGGCGAACGCGGCGGCGACACGGTGTTTTCCGGCATCGGCTTTGCCCTGGAGGATGGTCAGGCGCTTGTCGTCACAGGGCCGAACGGATCGGGCAAATCGACCTTGCTGCGGGTCATCGCCGGGTTGCTTCCGGTGGCGGAAGGCAGCGTGAAGATCGAAGGCGCTATGAAGATTGAAGACGGGGGCGAAGCGTTTCCGTCTGTTGCCTCGGCCTGTCATTATCTTGGCCACCAGAACGCAATGAAGCCGGCGCTCAGCGTCGCGGAGAACCTACGCTTCTGGCGCGATTTCAACGGCGGTGGAGATGCCGGCGTCGAAGAGGCGCTGGAAACGGTCGGACTGGGCGGCATCGGCCACCTGCCGTTCGGCTATCTGTCGACCGGGCAGCGGCGCCGCGCGGCGATCGCCAAGTTGTTGGTCAGTCATCGGCCGCTGTGGTTGCTGGATGAGCCGACGGCGGGACTGGACAAGGCTTCGGAGGCGCGGCTTGCGGGGTTGATGACGAGGCATTGCGGAGAGGGTGGGATGATTGTAGCGGCGACGCATCTGCCGCTGGGGATCGAGGGGGTAGAGTTGAGGATGGGGGAAACGGGTTGATGATGGCGCGAGGCACCGCCCTCTGTCCTGCCGGACATCTCCCCCGCAAGGGGGGAGATTGGACGCCGCCACGACCTTCGCCAATCTCTAATGTTGGAGGGCTGGTGGGAGGCATGAGCTGCCAATCTCCCCCCTTGCGGGGGAGATGTCCGGCAGGACAGAGGGGGGTGCCTGGGCGAAGGCATCTCAAATCATGCTAGCCCTCTTCCTCCGCGACATCCGTCTCAACATCCGTGCCGGCGGCGGTGCGCTGACCGGAGTCATCTTCTTCCTCGCCGTCATCGCCACCATTCCGTTCGGGGTCGGGCCGGATCTCAAGCTGCTTGCCCGCATCGGCCCGGCGATCCTGTGGATCGGTGCGCTGCTGTCTTGCCTGCTCGGCCTCGACCGGCTGTTCCAGGCCGACCGCGAGGATGGCTCGCTTGATCTGCTGGTGCTCGGCAACGACCGCCATATGCTGGCCTTGACGGTGCTGATCAAATGCCTGGCGCATTGGGCGGGCAGCGTGTTGCCGCTGGTCATCGCTGCGCCCTTGCTCGGCCTTTTCATGAACATGGAGCCGCTCGCCATCGGCGCCACGGCGCTGACCCTGCTGGTCGGCACGCCGGCAATCACCTTCATCGGCGCTGCCGGTGCGGCGGTGGCGGTGGCGCTGCCGCGTGGCGGGCTGCTGATCTCGGTGCTGGTGCTGCCGTTGACCATCCCGGTGCTGATCTTCGGCGTTTCGGCGAGTTATGGCGCGACGGCCTATCCCGATCCGTTTCTGCAGCCCTTCCTCATTCTTGCCGCGCTGACCCTGTTTCTTAGCGTGCTAGGCCCGGTCTCGGCTGCACTGGCGCTGCGCCACGGAACGGATTGAAGCGGCCGCATGAGCGCGAAGGCTGCGGCGCGGCGACCAATTGCGAAGCCGACAAGGCGAGGCTAAGGAAAGGCATGTCTAGACGGGGCGAAATGATCGGTTTGGAAGGCCGCACCTTGGCAGGACCTGCCGTATGAGTGTGCACGCACTTTACGTGACCGCCGCCTATGGCATCACCGCCGTGGTGCTGATCGGGCTGATCGGCTGGATTCTGATTGACCAGCGGGCGCGCAAGCGGGAACTCGCGGAGCTGGAAGCCGCCGGCGTGCGACGTCGCTCCGACAAGGCCGCCAAGCCATGAGCACCGAAACGGAAACGCCGCCGCCGCGCCGTCGCCTGTTCGTGCTTTTGCCGCTGCTGATCTTCCTCGGCCTGGCCGGACTGTTCCTGTCGCAGCTATTGTCGGGGCGCGATGTTTCGGAAGTGCCGTCGGCTCTGATCGGCCTGCCGGCGCCGCAGACCAATCTGCCGGCGCTTGAGGGCTTGAACCTGCCGGGCCTCGATTCGAAAGCCTTCGCCGGCAAGGTCACATTGGTCAATGTCTTCGCATCGTGGTGCGCGCCGTGCCGCGAAGAGCACCCAGTGCTTTTGGCGCTGTCGCAGGACAAGCGTTTCGCCTTGGCGGCACTGAATTACAAGGACCAGCCGGAAAACGCCCGCCGGTTCCTCGGCGATCTCGGCAATCCGTTCCAGGCGATCGGGGTCGACGAAGCCGGTCGCACGGCGATCGACTGGGGTGTCTACGGCGTGCCGGAGACCTTTGTCATCGGCAAGGACGGCAAGATCGCCTACAAGCATGTCGGCCCGCTGACGCCCGAGACGGCGAGGGATCTCTTGCTGCCACAGATTGAAAAGGCGCTGGCGGTGCCGGGCTGACGGTCACTCGCTTTCGTCATCCTAGGGCGAAGCAAGGAGCGGAGCGACGCGGCGAAGACCCTAGGATCCATGCCGCGACATTCGCCCGGAAATGCGGCGGTCCGAAATGCGCGCTTTTTGGCGCGAAATCACGGGTCATCGCAAAACAAATTCTGCACCGCTGTGGTGCTCGAAAATCACGGCATGGATCCTTGGGTCTTCGCTCCGCTTCGCGTCGCTACGCCCAAGGATGACGAACGTGATAGGTCGACCGAATACTCAGCCGTAGATCTGCTTGTGGACCTGGTAGAGCATTTCCGAGCGGTCGGCGCGCATGTCGGCCAGATCGCGGCTGGAAAAGCTGTCGATTTCGGCGACAAGGCGGTTGTAGTGCTTGCGCTTGGCAATGCTGTTGCGAGCGCGGGTCATGAGACTGTCGAGGATCATAGCAAGGTTCCTTTTGGCGCCGCATTTCGGCGGCTGTTATTCCTCCCTTGATCGATACGAAGCATGACATAGTAATGGTGCATTGCAAAAAGAAGATGTTGCAATGCACCATTGCGCCCAGCGCATAGCCGGTTAATGCGGCGTTGACGTCATGCGCAGAGCCGGCAAGCGATCTGTCTTGGCTGCGCTTTTTGTATAACACTGTGCGTACCCACATTGCCTTCTGTCCCGCCGGCTGGCTTGATCTGGTGTCATTGATGCCGGGAGGAGAAGCATGGCGGCCGCAGACTATTATGAAATTCTCGATCCGCGCTTCGCGCGCCTGTTCAACGGCAACGCGCAGGTCGAGAGGCTGTTCACCGGATGCCAGTGGGCGGAGGGGCCGGCCTGGTTTGCTGCCGGCCGCTATGTCGTCTGGTCCGATATCCCCAACAACCGCATGCTGCGCTACGACGAGACCGACGGCAATGTCAGCGTCTTCCGGCAGCCATCCGGCAATTCCAACGGCAACACTGTCGACCGGCAGGGCCGGCTGATCACCTGCGAGCATTCCGGCCGCCGCGTAAGCCGCACCGAGTTTGACGGCTCGGTCACCACCATCGCCACCAAATGGAAGGGCAAGCGGCTGAATTCGCCCAACGACGCGGTGGTGAAGTCGGACGGCTCGATCTGGTTCACCGATCCGAGCTACGGCATCGATACCGACTATGAAGGCGACAAGGCCGAGAGCGAAATCGGCGCCTGCCATGTCTACCGGGTCGATCCCGGCACCGGCGAGGTCGAAGCCGTCATCACCGACATGGTCAGGCCCAATGGGCTGGCCTTCTCGCTCGATGAGAGCAAGCTCTATGTCGTCGACACCGGCCGCACGCATGGCGCGCAGCACCCGGCGCATATGCGGGTGTTCAATGTCGGCAAGGGCGGCAAGAAGGTGTCGGGCGAAAAAATCTTCGCCGACTGCACTGCCGGCCTGTTCGACGGCTTCCGGCTCGATGAGGACGGACGCATCTGGACCAGTGCTGCCGACGGCATCCATTGCTACCATCCCGACGGCACGCTGATCGGCAAGGTCAAGGTGCCGGAGGTGACCGCCAATTGCGTGTTCGGCGGCAACAAGCTGAATTGCCTCTACATCGCCGGCACCACCTCGCTCTACATGGTGCGGCTGATGGTCAACGGCGCCAAGACTTATTGAGCTCGAGCACTGGCGACCGTTCGACAGTTTCGTCGAAGCGGCTCGCGAGCACGAACATCCCCGGGAGGACGTCATGCCATTCGTCAACATCCGCATCGTCAAGGAAGTGATCGCCGCCGATCCGGCGGGCAAGAAGGCGGATATCGCCAAAAAGGTCACGGCGGCCATCATGGAGGCCACTGGCCTCGGCAATGACGATGTCTGGGTGGTCTTCGAGGAGGTCAACGCGCGCGATTGGTATGTCGGGAAGACGGATGTCGAGACGCTGCGAAAGGGGTAGTTCCTCGTGATAGGTTAGCGGGACAGCGCCCCCCTCTGCCCTGCCGGGCATCTCCCCCACAAGGAGGGAGATTAGCCGTCATCTCCTCTTTTCGCCAATCTCCAACGTTGAAGGACAGGCGGGGCGGTGAAGCTGCCGATCTCCCCCCTCGTGGGGGAGATGTCCGGCAGGACAGAGG
>NZ_JAMYSA010000182.1:0-7724 GCF_040321735.1 Mesorhizobium sp. M0293 | reverse complement strand
TTTCAGGTTCAGCAGCGCGAAGACGAAGAGCCCGATCACCGCGCCCTTGTTGACGGAGAAGTAGTGCCAGAACTCGCCGAACATCTGCAGCCTTGCGTCCTGCGGCTTGACGACGGTCGCGGCTTCGATGGTGGCTGGGCCTTCGTTGCTCATGTCAGTTGGCCCGGATGCGTGGGTTGATGACGGCGTAGAGCACGTCGACGATGAGGTTCACCGACATGACGATCAGCGCGATCAAAAGCAACCCGCCCTGCACGGTGAAATAATCGCGCTTGGAAATGGCGTCGATCATCCATTTGCCGATGCCGGGCCAGGAGAAGATGCTCTCGGTCAGGATGGCGCCGGTCAACAGCGTTCCGACCTGCAGGCCGATGGTGGTGACGACCGGGATCAGCGCGTTGCGAAAGGCATGCAACCCGATGACGCGGCGCGGCGCCAGGCCCTTGGCGCGCGCGGTCCGCACATAGTCTTCGCCGAGCACTTCAAGCATCGCCGACCGCGTCTGCCTGGCGATGACCGCCAATGGGATGGTGCCGAGCACGACGGTCGGAAGAATGAGGTGCGACAGCGCCGAACGGAAGGCGCCCTTCTGCCCCGAGATCAGGGAATCGATGGTCATGAAGCCGGTCACCGGCTTGAAGAAATAGAGAAGGTCGATGCGTCCGGAAACCGGTGTCCAGTGCAGCGTGCCGGAGAACACGATGATCAGCAGCAGACCCCACCAGAAGATCGGCATGGAATAGCCTGCCAGCGCCGTGCCCATGGTCATCTGATCGAACCAGGAGCCGCGGCGGATGGCGGCGAAGATGCCGGCGGCGACACCCAGGATGACGGCAAAGATCATGGCGAAGATGGCGAGCTCGACCGTTGCCGGGAAGCGCACCAGGAAATCCTTGAGCACCGGCGTCTTGGTGGAAAACGAGGTGCCGAAATCGCCGCTGAGGATGTTGGTCAGATAGGTCAGGTATTGTTGCCAGATCGGCAGATCGAAACCGAACTGGTGCATTAGCGCCGTGTGGCGTTCGGGCGACAGGCCACGTTCGCCCGCAAGCACCAGCACCGGATCACCGGGCAGGATGCGCACGAAGCCAAAGGCGAGGATGGTTATCCCGATGAAGGTCGGGATGATGAGGGCGAGCTTGCCGAGGATATAACGCAGCATGGCGGGCGAGTGGGGACGGCACTTTGTGGCGCCGCCCCCGTTTCGCGAACCTTATTCGGCGATATCGACGCCGTCGAAGCGATGGATACCGAGCGGATCCATCGCAAAGCCGGTGACGGTCTTCTGCATCGGCATGAACACCTTGGAGTGAGCGAGCGTCGCCCAGGGTGCCTGTTCCTTGAAGATGACCTGTGCCTGTTCATAGAGCTTGGTGCGCTCGGCCTGATCCGAAACGGTCTTGGCCTTGTTGATGAGCGCATCGAAGTCCTTGTTGCACCATTCCGCGCGGTTGTTCGAACCGACGGAAGCGCAGCTCAGGAGCACGCCGAGGAAGTTGTCCGGATCGCCATTGTCGCCGGTCCAGCCGACGATGACAGCGCCGTCGTGATCGACCGCGGAAGCGCGCTTGAGGTATTCACCCCAATCATAGCTGACGATGTTGACGGTGACGCCGACCTTGGCGAAGTCCGACTGGATCAGTTCGGCGGTGCGGCGCGCGTTCGGCATGTAGGGGCGCGACACCGGCATGGCCCAGACGTTCATCTTGAGGTCCTTGACGCCGGCCTCTTCGAGCAGCTTCTTGGACGCATCCGGATCGTACGGATCGTCCTTCACTTCCTTGTTGTACGACCACATGGTCGGCGGGATCGGGTTGACCGCCACCTGGCCGGCACCCTGGAAGACGGCGTCGATGATGGCCTTCTTGTTGATGGCCATGTTGAGCGCCTTGCGGACGCGCACGTCGTCAAACGGCTTCTGCTGGGTGTTGTACATCAGCGCGCCGACATTGAGGCCTTCCTGCTCGTCGACCTTCAGGCTCGCTTCAGCCTGCAGGCCGGCAATGTCGGCCGGTGCCGGGTATGACATGATGTTGCATTCGCCGGCCTTGAGCTTCTGCGCGCGCACCGCCGGATCGGTGGTGATGGCGAAGACCAGATCGTCGATCTTCTGCTTGCCGCCCCAATAGTCCGGATTGGCCTTGTAGCGGATGGCCGCGTCGGTCTGGTAGTCGACGAAGATGAACGGGCCGGTGCCGATCGGCTTCTGGTTGAACAGTTCCGGTGTCTTGTCCGCCTGCAGCTTGTCGGCATATTCCTTGGAGACGACCGAGGCGAAGTCCATGCCCAGCGTCGGGATGAAGGTGATTGCCGGTTCCTTGAGGGTGAACTTCACCGTCAGGTCATCGACCTTCTCGACCTTGGTGATGTTCTCGCCGAACTGGTCATTGTAATACTGGTAGGCGATGCCCGGGATGTACTGGAACCAGGGGCCGTTCTTGTCGACCTGGCGTTCGAACGAGAACACCACGTCGTCGGCGTTGAAGTCGCGCGTCGGGGTGAAATAATCAGTGGCGGCGAACTTGACGCCCTTGCGCAGCTTGAAGACGTATTCCTTGCCATCGTCGGAGATCGTCCAGCTTTCGGCAAGGCCCGGCGAGGTCGTTGTCTTGCCGTGATCGAATTCGACAAGGCGGTTGAAGACGGTACGCGAGGACGCGTCGAACGTCTGGCCGGCGGTATACGGCGCCGGATCGAAACCTTCCGGCGAAGCTTCCGCGCAATAGACCAAGGTTTTCGCGTTGGCCACGCCGCCCAGGACGCTTGCAGCCAGCAACGCGGCTACAAAAGTCAGTTTCTTCTTCATTGAGCACTCCCTGATGTTATTCCAAGCCCCTCTGTCAGGCTCGCGAAGCGCGCATATAAGCACCGTTTTTCCGGCTTTGGAACACCCCGTTTGCTTACCCCGCGGGAAGCAGGAAAAAAATCCGCAATTTTGCTAAATAGCAGAAAAAATTAGCAGTTTTTTCCATTCACGGGATTATTAACGACCGCATTTTTTTATTGATCGCCAATCCGGCGATATCGATACCGTGCGCGCTTCCGTGCGGCCGAGGATACGGCAGGATAGCGGTTGGGAGTGTCGGCGGCAGGAAGACTTTTCGACGGCAAATCTTTCGCCGCCTTGCCGCAGGGGCAAGACTTGCACGGTCACCAATGGAGGCAATACATAGGTGGCATAGCGGCAGCAGCGGAGGACGTCTCTGTCAATTCAGGGGCGAGCGCGGCGCGGGCGAACAAGAATTGTCGAGGGAGGAACGGGTGGCAAAAGCATCAAGGACAAGGGCGCCGGTGAAAGCGGCAGCCAAGGCGGTTCCCAAGGCAGCCGGCGCGGCCAAGCCGAAAGCGCCCGCTACCAAATCCGTCGCGGCCAAGCCGAAGGCAGCCACCGTGCCGGCAAAGGCAAGCACAAAGCCCGCGGCCAAAGCCCCGACCAAGACCGTTGCCGGAAAGACAGCGTCTACGGCAAAGCCCGCCGCTGCCAAGCCGATGCCGAAGGCTGCAGCGGCCAAGGCCCCGCCGGCAGCGAACCCTGCCAAGGTTGTCGCCAAGCGATTGCCGAATACACTGACGGCGCTTGCCGCGGGCCTGCCGGACAAGCCGTGGCTCAAGAGCTATCCCAAGAACGTCCCAGCCGAAATCGGCGCCCTGCCCTACAGCTCGATCGGCGATTTCCTGGTTGCCGCCTGCAAGCAATTTTCCGCGCAGCCGGCCTTCACCTGCATGGACAAGTCCATCAGCTACAACGATGTCGAGCGGCTGTCGGCGGCCTTCGGCGCCTACCTGCAATCGAAAGGCCTTCAGAAGGGCGCGCGCGTCGCGCTGATGATGCCGAACGTGCTGCAGTATCCGGTGGCGATGATGGCCGTCTTGCGAGCCGGTTATGTCGTGGTGAACATCAACCCGCTCTACACGCCGCGCGAGCTCGAACATCAGCTCAAGGACTCCGGCGCGCAAGCCATCGTCATCCTGGAGAACTTCGCCAACACCTTGCAGGCGGTGATCGCCAGGACGGCGGTCAAGCATGTGGTGGTCGCTGCGATGGGCGACATGCTCGGCGGCCTGAAAGGCACTATCGTCAATTTCGTCGTGCGCCGCGTGAAGAAGATGGTGCCGGCATGGTCGCTGCCCGGCCATGTCCAGTTCAATGCCGCAATGAAGGCCGGCGCCGGCATGGGCTTCAAGCCGGCCAAGGTGGCAGCCGACGATGTCGCCTTCCTGCAATATACGGGCGGTACCACGGGCGTCTCAAAGGGGGCCACGCTGCTGCACAGCAACGTGCTCGCCAATGTCGCACAGAACGCGCAGTGGATGGAAGACGCCTATACGATCAAGCCGAAACCGGCGCATCCCAACTTCATCTGCGCGCTGCCGCTCTATCATATCTTCGCGCTGACGGTGAACGCACTGATGGGCATGCAGCAAGGCGCCCGCAATGTCCTCATTCCCAACCCGCGCGACATTCCCGGCTTCGTCAAGGAGCTGCAGAAATATCCGGTACACATCTTCCCGGGCCTCAACACGCTGTTCAACGCGCTGCTCAACAATGAGGATTTCCGCAAGCTCGACTTCAAGCCGCTGGTGTTGACGCTGGGCGGCGGCATGGCGGTGCAGAAGGGCGTCGCCGAACGCTGGAGAGCGCTGACCGGTTGTCCGGTCACCGAAGGCTACGGCCTCTCGGAAACCTCGCCGGTGGCCACCGCCAACAAGTTCACTGCCGGCGACTTCACCGGCACGATCGGCCTGCCGCTGCCCTCGACCGAGATCGCCATCCGCGACGATGACGGCAACAACCTGCCGCTCGGCGAGGTCGGCGAAATCTGCATCCGAGGACCGCAAGTGATGGCGGGCTACTGGAACCGGCCGGATGAGACCGCCAAGGTGATGACCAAGGACGGTTACTTCAAATCCGGCGACATGGGCTTCATGGATGAGCGCGGCTACACCAAGATCGTCGACCGCAAGAAGGACATGATCCTGGTCTCGGGCTTCAACGTCTATCCGAACGAGCTCGAGGAAGTCGTGGCGATGCATCCGGGCGTGCTCGAAGTTGCGGCGATCGGCGTGCCGGACGAGCATTCCGGCGAGGTGCCGAAACTGTTCGTGGTCAGAAAGGATCCCGCTCTCACCGCAGAGGCGCTTACCGCCTTTTGCCGCGAGAACCTGACCGGCTACAAGCGGCCCAGATACATTGAGTTCAGGACTGAACTGCCGAAGACGGCGGTCGGCAAGATCCTGCGCCGAGCGTTGCGGGAATAGACGCGATTTGAAGGATGGCCTTGGCAATGGCGGGTTCGCGGACGATGGTCGACGTCCCGACGCGGCCACGTTCATCAAAGCGAATATGCGCCTTGTGCCTGTTCCGGCACTTCCCGAAATCCTGCTCTACACGGCGCATCCGGCAAGCGGTCTCAGGCGGCTGGTCGAATGGCTCGAGCCGGAAGACAACATCGAGGCCGACGAGGACGGGACCGAAGCGCAGCCGCCCTACTGGGCCTATGCCTGGGCCGGCGGCGCGGTGCTTGCCCGCTTCATACTCGACCGACCGCAGACGGTAATCGGGCGGCGTGTGCTCGATCTCGGCGCCGGTTCAGGCCTCGTCGGTATCGCCGCCACCAAGGCCGGCGCCCGCGCGGTGCTTGCGGCCGAGATAGACCGTAACGGCGTTGCAGCGATCGGCCTCAATGCCGCCGCTAACGGCGTCACGATCACCGTTGTCGACAAGGATATCACCACTGGCCCGCCACCGGCCGTCGACCTTGTGCTCGCAGGCGATGTTTTTTACGGCCATGAGGTTGCCTCACGCGTTACCCCATTCCTCGACCGCTGCCTGGCCGCCGGCATCGAGGTTCTGGTCGGCGATCCCCGTCGCACCGATCTGCCGCTGTCACGGCTGCGATTGCTCGCCGAGTACCAGGTGCCGGATTTCGGCGACGCGAAGGGTGTCGCGACTAAACCGAGCGGTGTGTTTTCCTTTGAAGCGGATGACCGCTGCCGCTGAGATCAAAACCCAGTCACTCCGCGCGACCGAGTTCGACCCATCTCGGTCATTCCAGCCCTAAGCTCAAAATCGTAAAAGCTGCCATTTCCCTCGCTGCGGGCCACATCAACAACGCGCCCCTCCAGTCGTTTGGGGCCGCGGCATCCTCTCCCGAAAGCTGCCATTGCCCAGCGTCCCCGATGCCCACCCGAGGGACCCTGCCGGGCATATGTCGATCAGGTTTTCGAGAACCCCAGGCCCTCCAAGGCGCATTCGCCGGAAGATTAGTCGCGCATGCGGTCAGACTCCAAGTGCAGCTGGAGGGTTGCAATCCTCCATAGTTACATTATCTAGTGCACTAGATACTAGTTCGCCAGTGAACTCGATTTGTCTCTTTGGGCTATGGTATGGCACCGGTGGCACCTCAAAAAAGCGCGTCACATTTGGTTCGAATGCAAATCTCGTTCGCCCTGTACGGGGCGGCGGGCCGGATGGCACGCATGCACAAGCCGTTCCTCGATCCGCTGGGCCTGACCTTTCCCCAATACCTTGTGATGCTGGAGCTCTATGCATCCGCGCCCCGGTCCGTAGGTGATCTTGGAAACTCTTTGGGCATGGACACCGGCACGATCACCCCATTGCTCAAACGGCTCGATACCTGCGGGATGGTGACGCGAATGCGCGATCCCGAGGACGAACGCCGGGTCCTTGTCGATCTCACACCTGCCGCTCACAGCATCAAGGACGAGGTCTGGACCATCTCCGGCAAGATCAAGAGTGCCTGTCAAATGTCCGAGGACGAGATCATTGCGTTGCGAGACACCCTTCATGACTTCGCTCACCCTGCTAAAATTTGAAAACCAAAGGATGTAAAATGAAAATCGGAATCATTGGGGCCGGCAACGTCGGCTCGCTGGTTGCAAAGAAGCTGGACGCCGCTGGCCACCAGGTGAAACTGGCGAACTCGCGTGGCCCCGAAAGTCTTGCGGACACAGTTGCCGGCACCGGCATCCAGGCCGTTGGGAGAGAGGCGGCAGTACTGGATGCCGATGTGGTCATCCTGTCAGTGCCCTTTGCCAAGAACCCAGACCTGGCAACGATTCTTGCCGGCGCCCCTGCTGGCGCAATCGTGGTGGACACCTCCAATTACTATCCAACCCGTGACAGCAAAATCTTCGAGGTTGATAGCGGCAAGCCGGAGACCGTTTGGGCCAGCGAGCAGGTGGGGCGCCCCCTTGTTAAGGCTTGGAACGCGCTGCTAACGCAGACATTGGCAGAGGCCGGTTTGGAGGCCGGTGCTCCAGGTCGCATTGCCATCCCGATTTCGGGTGACGACGCCGCGGCCAAAGCACTTGTATCCGATCTCATCAGCGTCACTGGCTTCGATACGGTGGATGCGGGTACTCTTGAGGAGTCCTGGCGACTGCAGCCGGGCACTCCCGCCTATTGCACTGAGTTGACCGCCCACGAACTCAAGGCTGCGCTCACCGCCGCTGACAGGAAACGCGCTCCTACGAACCGCGACGCCATCATGGCATCGTTCTCCAAGCCGGATGCAGAGTTCATCCGAGCTGGCGCAGTCGCAACCAATCGGTCTCTCTCTGCCTGATTTAGATTGCGGCCCCCCCCCCAAAAACGGCCGGCCCCCAATACGCCAAATAAATGGGGGCCCCGTTCACACTGTGTAGTTTAAAACAAATAAGCGGCCCGCGCGATTGCAGTTGTTTGTAAGAGTGGGGGGCGG
>NZ_JAMYSA010000181.1:0-7882 GCF_040321735.1 Mesorhizobium sp. M0293 | reverse complement strand
AAATCGAGCTTCTGTTCCGCTGGATCAAGCAGCACCTCAAGATCGGCAAGTTCCTGGGCAACAACGGCAATGCAATCCGCCTGCAGCTCTTCGCGGCAATGATCGCCTATGCACTGCTGCGCATCGTCGCGCGCGCCCGAGGTGTCGTCATTCCAATCCTGAGGTTCACAGAGCTGGTCGCCCAATACTTGTTCGGGCGGCGAAAAATACACGCCATCGATAAGCCGCCGCCGGTCAATCCGAGCCGACCAAGAGACCGATCCTGCCTCAATCAGATGGCCTTCATATATGAATAACTTTCCCCGGACAGTCCTGCGCAAGGAGGGAGATTGGCAGTTTCAATGTCGCTGCTCGTCTTGCAACGTTAGAGATTGGCGAAAGCGGAAGTGACATCTGATCTCCCCCCTTGCGGGGGAGATGTCCGGCAGGACAGAGGGGGGTGTGAAGGATCACTACAGAAACCAGTTACCCTGCGCCGTAGCATCTTCCTCGCCGCGACATCAGGCCCCTCAGCCCCCCAGCGCCTGATCCAGATCCGCGATCAGATCATCGCCATCCTCGATGCCCGCCGACAGCCGCACCAGCGAATCCGATATGCCGATCTCGTCGCGCTTTTCGGCCGGGATCGAGCCATGCGTCATCAGCGCAGGGTGCTCGATCAGGCTCTCCACCCCGCCGAGGCTTTCGGCGAGCGTGAACAGCTGCGTGCGTTCGAGGAACTTTTTTGTGCCGGCAAGGTCGCGGTCGAGCACGGCTGATATCATGCCCCCGAAGGCATGCATCTGGCGCCTGGCGATCTCATGCTGCGGATGGCTGGCGAGGCCGGGGTAGATGACGCGGCGCACATCTTTGCGGCCTTCCAGCCACAGCGCGATCTTGAGGCCGTTGGCGGAATGACGCTCCATCCTGAGTGCCAGCGTCTTGAGGCCGCGCAGCGCCAGAAAACTGTCGAACGGACCCGAAATGGCGCCGATGGCGTTCTGCAGGAATTTCAGCTGGGTGGCCAAATCCTTGTTGTCGCCGACCACGGCGACGCCGCCGACCATGTCGGAATGGCCGTTGAGATATTTGGTCGTCGAATGCACCACGATATCGATGCCGAGCTCCAGCGGCCGCTGAATATAGGGGCTGCAAAACGTGTTGTCGGCGACCGTGAGAACCCCCTTGCGTTTGGCCAGAGCCGCGACGGCCTTCGAGGTCGACGATGCGCAGCAGCGGGTTGGTCGGCGTCTCGACCCAGAGCATTTTTGTTTCGGGGCGGATCGCGGTCTCCACGGCGGCGAGGTCGGTGAAATCGACGAACGAGACCTGCAGATTGGCGGAGCGTTTGCGCACCCGCTCCATCAGCCGGAAGGAGCCGCCATAGATGTCGTCGGTGGCGACGATATGCGCGCCGGAATCGAGCAACTCCAGCACGGTGGCGATCGCCGCCAGTCCGGACGCGAAGGCGAAGGCAGCCGAGCCGCTTTCGAGATCGGCCACGGCGCGCTCGAAGGCAAAGCGCGTCGGGTTCTGGCTGCGGGCGTATTCGAAACCCTTGTGCACGCCGGGTGACTGCTGGCCATAGGTCGAGGTGGCGTAGATCGGCACCATCACCGCGCCGGTCAGCGGGTCGTGGCTCTGACCGCCATGGATGGTGCGTGTCGAGAAGGCCAGGCGGTTCTTGCCCGGCGGTGGTGTTTCAGCAGTCATCGTGCGCGCCTCAGATGGTTGATCAGATCGATGCGGGTAATCAGGCCGACGAACTCGTCGCCGTCGAAGATGATGGCGACCTCGTTGCGGTCGAAGACAGGCAGCAGCGCGTCCAGCGTCTGGCTGGCCTGCAGCGTGTGCAGATTGGAGGTCATCGCCGTGCGCACCGGGCCGTTGAAGCGCTCCCAGCGGCCGTCATAGGGGCCGTCGACCTTGGCCAGGATGTCACTCTCGTCGACGATGCCGACGAGCTTGCCATTGTCGAGCACCGGCAGCTGCGAGACATCGGAACGGCGCATGCGGCCATAGGCGTTGAGCAGGCTTTCGTCCGGGCCGACATAGACGGTGTCGCCGGTGCGGTGCGAGCGCATCACCAGGTCGCGCAGATCGCCATGCTGCTCATGCTCGGCCAGACCCTGCTCGGCCAGCCAGAAATCGTCGAACACCTTCGACAGATATTTGTTGCCGCTGTCGCAGACGAAGGTGACGACCCGCTTCGCAGAGGTCTGCTCGCGGCAATAGCGCAAGGCCGCCGACAGCAGCGTGCCGGAGGATGAGCCGGCCAGGATGCCTTCCTTGGACAAGAGGTCGCGCACTGCCAGCATGCTCTGCTTGTCGGGAATGGAGTACGCCTTTTTCACCAGCGACAAATCGGCATTGGGCGGCACGAAATCCTCGCCGATGCCTTCCACGGTCCAGCTGCCGGCCTCTTCCATCTTGCCGGTCTTGATCAGTGGCGCCAGCACCGAGCCGACCGGATCGGCGAGCACCATTTCTGTCTTGGGCGAAACCTTCGCGAAGTAGCGGCCAAGCCCGGTCAGCGTGCCGCCCGAGCCAACGCCGACCACCACCGCGTCGACGTCACTGTTAAGCTGTGAAAAGATTTCCGGGCCGGTGGTGGTTTCATGCGCCAGCGGGTTGGCCGGATTGGCGAACTGGTTGGCATAGAAGGCGCCGGGCGTTTCAGCCGCGATCTTCTCGGCCATGTCCTGGTAATATTCGGCATGGCCCTTGCCGACATCGGAGCGCGTCATGCGCACCTCGGCGCCGAGCGCGCGCAGATGCTGGATCTTTTCACGCGACATCTTGTCGGGCACCACCAGCACGATACGGTAGCCCTTGGGGATGCCGACCTGGGCAAGGCCGAGGCCGGTATTGCCGGCGGTCGCCTCGACAATGGTGCCACCGCGCCGGAGCTTGCCCTCTCTCTCCGCCGCGGCGATCATCGACAGCGCGATGCGGTCCTTGATCGAGCCGCCGGGGTTCTGGCTTTCGAGCTTGATGAACAGCCGGCACTTGCCGGTGTCGAACTTGGTCAGCTCGACCACCGGCGTCTGGCCGATCAGGTCGAGAACCGACTTATAGGGCGGACGCAGGCGCGACAACGCGTCGGCCGCGGCGATCTCGTGCTCGCTCATATCGATGCTCCATGACCAAGCGACCGCCTCGAGACAGAGCGGCAGCATATCCTCTTTTCCAGCCCTTTGCTGTCGGAAAGAAGATAGATCGTGCCAATCAACCGGCCAGATGCGGAATGAAATTCCGGGTTTGCTGCTATCGCGCAAATCGTGGCGGGGCGCCGGGACAGCGCCCCCTCTGGCCTGCCGGCCATCTCCCCCTCAAGTGGGGAGATTGGCTGTCACCACGGCTTTCGCCAACTCTCCAGCGTCGTGAAGGGTGGTGCTGTCAGCGAAGCTGCCGATCTCCCCACTTGAGGGGGAGATGTCCGGCAGGACAGAGGGGGGCGCCGTAGAGCGCCGATATCAGCCCAAAAGCCGCTTGCTCAGCCTCGCACACTGCACGCGGATATCCGGGATGGCGTCGATCTCGAAGAAGGTGCCGCGGGTCAGCGGGCCGACGGCGAGGATCTTGGCAGACACGCTGCCGTCGCCGGCGATGATCTCGCAATTGGCCGACACGTCGAGGCCGATGCGCAGCGGATCCGGCCGCGCCAGGCCGCGATCGACCAGCGAGCGCACGACGCTGTTCGACGAGGTGGAAATGTCCCTGACGATACCCGAGCAATCATAGATGCGCGCGACCTCGAAGATCTCGAGGCGCTGGGTGTGGCGCGACTGGACCTGGACGGTGAATTCATCGCCCTTGGCTATGTCGACGACGCGGCCGGCGACCAGGCGGATGCGGCCGGATTGCACGGCTTCGGTCACCCTCGCATAGACCTCCGGCGCCATGCGATGGCGGTGGATGTCCCACCAGGCCTTGGTATGCTCGACAAAGCGGCGCTTGGCGGAAGCGGGCCAGTTCTGCCAGATCTTCTGATTGAACGGCCGCAGGCCATCGACAACGTCGCGCCAGTCGATGCCGGCCTTCTGGTTTTCCCTGATCAGGTCGCGGAACCAGCCGACGAAATAGGACAGCTGGGTGCCGAGCGGAATGTCGGCGACGTCGAGCTTGATCGGATTGCCCTTGCGATGCGGAGAGGGCAGCAGGCCGCGCCGCGACACCGCGATGATGTCGCCGCGATGGCCGCGCTGCTCCAGCGCCAGGAACGCATCGACCATGCTGAGGCCGGTACCCAGCACCATGACCCTGCCGTCCGAAGGGAGCGCTATGTCGGCTTCCGAGCCCATCCTGATGGCATGGCCTTGCGCCGGCTCCTCGTCATGGCCGGTCGCCAGCACGGCCAGATGCGCCACGACGCTGGTGCCGTTGGCCAGCGCCACCTCGACGCCGGACGCGGTCGGCGTGATCGACAGACTTTCCTCGCGGATCAGGCGAAGCCGGCCGCTCTGCTTCTCGCGCGCCTCCAGCTCGTCGAGCAACTCGCCGAGATAGCGGGCATAGATGCTGCGCGGCGCGTAGACCGGCGCCTGGTCCTGACGTGCCAGGCCGCGCTCCAGCAGCCAGCGCCAGAAATTGCCGGGGTCGTCGGCATAGGCGCTCATGCCGGCGGCGCTGACATTGAGCACATGCGCCGACAGCAGCGTCGAATAGGCGATGCCCTGGCCGAAATGCGGGCGCTTTTCGATCAGCGTGACGCGCAGATCGGGATTGGGCGATTTCAAGAGATGCGCGGCCAGCACGACGCCGCTGGCGCCGCCACCGACGATGATGATCGAGTTCGCGCGGCCGGTCATACCTGCACCAACCGTGCCCGAAGCGTCGGCGTCAGGCCTGGACCTTCACGGCGACCGCAAGGTCGATGTCGCTCGCGACCGGAAGGTCGTCGAGGGCGATATCGCGCATCTCGGCGAGGCTGCGCTGATCGAGCACCTCGGCGATCGCCTGCCGGACCTCGAGCATCAGATGTCGGACTTGGCATGTCGCCTCGTTGCAATCTTCACAGCGCTGGTACTGGGTGCGGCTGGCGCAAGGGATTGGCGCCAGCGGCCCGTCGAGGACGCGCACGACATGGCCGACCTTGATTTCATCCGCCGGCCGGGCGAGGCGATAGCCGCCATCCTTGCCCTTGCGGCTCTGGACGAAGCCGGCATTGCGCAGCTCGCCCAGAATGGCGTCGAGAAATTTCTTCGGGATGTTGTTGCCGGTGGCAATGTCGTTGACGAAGGCGAGCTGTCCGGCCGGCAATCGCGCGAGGTGGACAAGCGCCTTGAGGCCGTACTTACCCTTTTTCGTGAGCATGAAATCAAAATTTCTCTGTCATGCGACGGCATGGAACCATCGGTTGCGCAATGCCTGGCGCGCGTCCCCGCCGCACCCAGACTGCCATGACACATAAATTCTAGTGACATGATGTACAAGCCGAGCAATGTTGATTTTGCTTCGTTTTCAAGCCGCCGTAGCCATTTTAGCCCGACCTTGTGCCCTATAGAGCACAAAAATGCGCCTAGACGGCAGCGAGATGGCAAATGATCCCTGGGGGACAGCTGCGTCTGGCATCGACTGACGCGACGGCGAAAGCCGATCCATGCCGCGAGCGATCATGGTGATGTGGTGGCCGCTCATCGCCGACTCCAACTCTCTCATGTCGATAAGAATACTATACTTACGCTTGAGCACGCGGAATGCGTTTTCGAATCGAGGGCTGTTTGGGGTATGGATTTGCCTAGAGTGGCCTGGAGGGGGAATTCTTGTTCGCGTGTCGGAGAGGTGCCGACAGTTGTCGAGACGAACCCAACTTCGTCATCCACGGGCGGAGCAAGGAGCGCAGCGACGCAGCGCAGACCCGAGGATCCATGCCGTGATATTGGCCGAAGAATGCAACGGTGGAGAACAAAGGCCGTTTCGCGCGGCCTCTCTCCTTCGGGGCGAAAGATCCTGCACCGCGGCAACGCGCCACCGTCGCGGCATGGATCCCAGGGTCTGCGCTCCGCTTCGCGTCGCTCCGCCCAGGGATGACGAAGTCATGGGGGCACCGCTGAGCCCATTGCGAACGACTGTCGCCGGGAGCGGTGACGGCGGTTGCAGCCGCCACATCCGCTTCGCCACCCAGCACCGACAGCTTTTTTCTAACAAGCTCGCTTTGGTTGGAAGGATTTAACTCTACAAGAACGATAGAATTAGCTGACTATCATGGGGCATTCCGGTTTTCTCTTTTCAGGAGCCCTTCATGTCCACCATTTCGCGACGCATCATTCTGCTCTCGTCGGCGGCACTGGCCGGTGCGGCCTTCCTCGGCCCGGCCGTTGCCGACGACCTCAAGATCACCATCGGCTACCAGACGGTGGTCGAGCCCTCGAAAGTGCCTCAGGCCGATGGCGCCTATGAAAAGGCGACCAAGGCCACCATCGACTGGCGTAAATTCGATTCCGGCGCCGACGTCATCGCCGCGGTCGCTTCCGGTTCGGTCGATATCGGCTATGTCGGCTCGAGCCCGCTGGCGGCGGCGGCCAGCCGCGAGCTGCCGATCCAGACCATCTTCGTCGTCGGCCTGATCGGGCAATCCGAAGCGCTGGTTGCCCGCAACGGCGCCGGCATCGAGAAGGTCGCCGACCTCGCCGGCAAGAAGGTCGCGGTGCCGTTCGTCTCTACGACGCATTACAGCCTGCTCGCCGCACTGAAGCATGAGGGCGTCGATCCAAAGTCGGTCGAGATCCTCAATCTCAGGCCTCCGGAAATCGCGGCGGCCTTCTCGCGCGGCGACATCGACGCGGCCTATGTCTGGGATCCGGCGCTCGGCCAGATCAAGACGACCGGCAAGGTCGTGCTGGATTCCTCGCAGGTCGCCGCCTGGGGTGCGCCGACCTTCGACGCCTGGATCGTGCGCACCGACTTTGCCGAAAAGAACCCCGAGGCGGTGCGCGACTTCGTCAAGGTGGCGGGCGCGGCCTATACCGAGTTCCTGGCCAAGCCCGACGCCTGGTCGGTGTCGTCGCCGCAGGCGGCAGCGATCGCCAAGCTCACCGGCGCCAAGCTGGAAGAGGTGCCGCAGCTGCTCAAGGGCTATGTCTTCCCAACGCTCGAAGAACAGGCTTCGGACAAATTCCTCGGCGGCGGCACGGTCAAGGCGATCGAAGCGGCATCGGCCTTCCTCAAGGAGCAGGGCAAGATCGACGCCGTGCTGCCGGACTATTCGAAATACGTGTCGTCTAAATATGTCACCGAGGCGCTGGCCTCGAACTGAGCGCCTGACTCACACTGGACGCGCGCGGATCTTCTTCCCTGACGCCGCGTGCCGCCGGCCCCGCAACCGCTGACGCGGAGCGGTGCCGGGGCAGGCGGATTTGCTTCAAAATCAGCGAGGCACCCATGCCGCATCTCGTACTCGACCCCCATCTCGTACTGGACAAGGTCTCGATCCACTATGACGGCCAGGCGGCGCCGGCCGTCGAGCTTGTGTCGATCGATGTCGCCAAGGGCGACTTCGTCGTGCTTGTCGGCCGTTCCGGCTGCGGCAAGACCTCGCTGCTCAATGTCGCCGCCGGCCTTGTCGCGCCGGCGCGTGGGCGTGCCTCCATCAACGGCAAGCCGATCACCGCGCCGGGCTCGGACCGCGCGGTTGTGTTCCAGAATGATGCGCTGTTCCCCTGGCTGACGGCGCGTGAAAACGTCGCCTTCGCGCTCAGGCTGCGTGGCATCAGGCCGGCCGTGCGGGCGCGGCGCGCCGATGAGCTTCTGGCGCTGGTGAAGCTCACCGATGCCGGCGACAAGCGCAGCTGGGAGCTTTCCGGCGGCATGCGCCAGCGCGTCGGCCTCGCCCGCGCCCTGGCCGCCGAACCTGAATTCCTGCTGCTCGACGAACCGCTCGGCGCCCTCGATGCGCTGACGC
>NZ_JAMYSA010000180.1:0-7951 GCF_040321735.1 Mesorhizobium sp. M0293 | reverse complement strand
GATTTCCGCCCGCAGAGCAAGATCTTCCAGGCGCCGCCAGCACAGCCGATGCCGCAGCCGGTGGTCCAGCAGATGCAGCCGGCTCCGCAGCCGCGCGAGATGCTGCGCGAAGCCCCGCAGCCGGTTGCCATGGCGCCGCAGCGTATGCCGCGTGTCGAGGACTTTCCGCCCGTCGTCAAGGCCGAGGTGGATGCCAAGAGCCGCCCGACCGACCACGAAAACAACAGCGGGCCGATGGGCCTGCTGAAGCGCCTGACCAACGGCCTGACCCGTCGCGAAGAAGAGCCTGCACGGCTCCAGCCGGCGCAGCCGCGCGAACCCAAGCTGCGCCAGGCCGCACCCGAAGTGCGCCGTCTCGCCAGCCAGGATGCGCAGCTCTACGCGCCGCGCCGTGGTCAGCTCGACGATCAGGGCCGCCTGACACCGCAGGTGAGGGCGACTCAGGAAGACGATCAGCTGGAGATTCCGGCGTTCCTGCGCCGCCAGGCCAACTGATTGGTAAACGGACTGTAACATTTGTTAACAGGCAAGCGAGGGATCGCTTGCCTGTTAACGTTTTAAGGGGTGTAATTTCAAGCACTTACTAAGTCGTGCCCATTCCAGTTTGCGGTTACACAGAGTAAGAAACCGTGATTTGGAGTCTCCCTGACGGGACATTATCTTCGCCGCCTACCATCGTCGGTTTGCTAGGATTTCGGGGGAAGTCGCCCTGCTTGCCGATTCACACAAGAGCCGCGCCCTCGGGCTGGAGAAGCGGACCTAGGCATTACGGGCTTATGGGGATTGTCTTGCACGACTATCAGACGACATTGAAGACGCGCGCGTCGCTTACCGGCACCGGCGTCCACAGCGGCAAGGAAGTTTCCATCAGCTTCATGCCGGCGGATGCCGACACCGGCATCGTTTTTCAGCTTTTCAGCGGTGCGGAGCAGGGCCGCGAGTTCCGGGCCTTGGTCTCGGAAGTCGGCGCCACCGACTTGTGCACCATGCTTGGTGATCCCGCCGGCGAGCACATCGCCACAGTCGAGCACATCATGGCTGCGTTGCTCGGGCTCGGTATCGACAATGTCGCAATCGAGATCGATGGTTCCGAGGTTCCGATCTTCGATGGCAGCGCCATGGCGTTCGTCGAAGCCATCGACCAGGCGGGCATCGAGACGCTGTTGGTCAAACGGCGCTATATCAGGGTCATCAAGCCGGTCCGCATCGAGAATGGCGCCTCGTGGGCAGAGTTCAGGCCCTATGACGGCACCCGTTTCGAGATCGAGATCGACTTCGAAAGCCCGGCAATCGGCCGTCAGCTGTTCGCGTCCGACCTCAATGCCGATATTTTCCGCCGCGACATTGCGCGCGCCCGCACCTTCGGTTTCATGAAGGACGTCGAGCGGTTGTGGGCCGCCGGCTACGCGCTCGGCTCCTCGCTGGAGAATTCGCTGGTGATCGGTGACGACAACCGCGTGATCAACATGGGCGGCCTGCGCTATCCCAATGAATTCGTGCGCCACAAGACGCTGGACGCCATGGGCGACCTGGCCTTGGCCGGCGCCCGCTTCATCGGCTGCTTCCGTTCCTATCGCGGCGGCCACAGGATGAATGCAGCGGCACTGCGCCGCCTGCTGTCGGATCGCACCGCGTTCGAAATCGTCGAGACGACACGCCGGGAGCGTGGCCGCAGCGCCGAGATGAACGCTGTCAACGCGCCGCTCTACGCGCCCTGGATGATCTGATTTTTTAATTTTTCTAGGGTTCCATGAGGTATGACGCGTGTTGCAGAGATGCATCACCTGTCAATGAAATTGCATGGATATTGAAGCTGTGTCCCGCCGCCACAAAAATGCGCGATTGGCCGGAGATAGCGTTGCCGGGCAAGGCGGTAATGGTTTATGGCTGCTGCCGTCGATTAGTGCATGGCGCTCAAAAGTGGGGACCAGTTTTGAGACAACGGCGTGCAGCGGACTTTAAAATAACGCCGAAAGGGCGGAATCCAATCATGTTCTTCAAGCGAGTCGGTCAATCGAAAGCGCCGCAGAGGGCTGTTTTCCTGGCGCTTTCGGTGGTTGTTCCATCGCTGTTCCTGTCGGCCTGCATGTCGTCGGAAAAAGATATCGACCTGTCGACCTATGTCGACCAGACCGAACCGGCCGATGTTCTCTATAATCAGGGCCTTGCCAATCTCAACGCCGGACGCCTGCAGGAGGCGAGCCGCAAGTTCGACGCGGTCGACCGCCAGCACCCCTATTCGGAGTGGGCCCGCAAATCGATGGTGATGGGCGCTTTCGCCGATTATCGCCAGGGCAATTATGACGAGGCGATCGGCTCAGCCAAGCGCTATCTGACGCTCTATCCGTCGACCGATGACGCTGCTTATGCGCAGTACATCATCGGCTTGAGCTACTACCGCCAGATCAAGGACGTGACGCAGGACCAGAAGGAAGCGCGCCAGACCGTGCAGACGATGCAGGATCTGGTGACGCGCTGGCCGACCTCGGAATATGTCGACGACGCCAAGGAAAAGATCCGCTTCGCCAACGATCAGCTGGCCGGCAAGGAAATGCAGATCGGCCGCTACTATCTCGAGCGCCGCGAATACATCGCCGCCGTCAAGCGCTTCCGCACCGTCGTCGAGAACTATTCCAACACGCGCCATGTCGAGGAGGCGCTCGCTCGCCTGACCGAAAGCTATTACGCGATGGGCCTGACCTCCGAGGCGCAGACTGCCGCTGCGGTGCTCGGTACCAACTACCCCGATAGCTCGTGGTACAAGGATTCCTACAAGCTCTTGCAGAGCAATGGGCTTGCACCGCGCGAAAATGCCGGGTCGTGGATATCCAAGGCCGGAAAGATGATCACCGGCGCCTGATCCCAAGCAGACTTCGCGGACTTCGCCTACGCGCCGTCTGCTTGGTCTCCTGGTTTGTCGCAGGTTCTTGTCGAAAAACCGCACGATACTTTTGCGGAACCTGCTTGGAGCCATTCGGACCGAGCGTGTGTAGCGCTTTTTCGGATTGATCCGGTGCTCAAACAAAAAGATAGTGCGGCGCTGCGACTACAAATTTCGCGTGCCGTTCTAGATTCGGGTTCTGATGCTTTCCAGACTGTCGATCCGCGATATCGTCCTGATCGAGAAGCTGGATATAGACTTCCAGCCGGGCCTTTCCGTGCTGACCGGCGAAACCGGCGCCGGCAAATCCATCCTGCTCGATGCCTTGTCGCTGGCGCTTGGCGCGCGCGGTGACGCGTCGCTGGTGCGCCATGGTGCGGCGCAAGGCCAGGTCATCGCCGTCTTCGACGTGCCACGCAACCATCCGGCCCGCACCTTGCTTGCCGACAACGCCATCGAGGATGACGGCGACATCATCCTGCGCCGCTTGCAGACGGCGGATGGCCGCACCCGCGTCTTCGTCAACGATCAGCCTTCAAGCGTCACCTTGATGCGCGATGTCGGGCGGGCGCTGGTCGAGATCCATGGCCAGCACGATGAACGCGCTTTGGTCGATCCCTGCGCGCACCGCGAGGTGCTCGACGCCTTCGGTGGCCATCTTGGCGCCGTCCGCTCGACGGGCGAGGCATGGCGGCACTGGCGCGCCTGCGAGCAGGAACTGTCGCGACACCGCGCCAAGGTGGCGGCGGCCGCGCGCGAGGCCGACTATCTGCGCGCCGCGGTCGCGGAACTGACGAAGCTCGATCCGCAGCCGGGTGAGGAGACCGATCTAGCCGAATTGCGCGCGTCGATGATGCGGGTGGAGAAGATCGCCTCCGAAATCCATGATGCGCAGGATGTGCTGTCCGGCCCGTCCTCGCCCCTGCCGCAGCTGGCCAGCCTGCTGAGACGGCTGCAACGTAAGGTGACGGAGGCGCCGGGCCTGCTCGACGACGTGGTCAAGTCGCTCGACGAGGCGATGCTGTCGCTCGACGCGGCGCAGTCGGGTGTCGAGGCCGCACTGCGCGCCACCGAATATGATCCGCAGCGGCTGGAGAAGGCGGAGGAGCGGCTGTTTGCGCTGCGCGCGGCCTCGCGCAAGCACAGCGTCGCCGTCGACGACCTGGCGCAGCTGCGCGACACGATGGTCGCCGATCTCGCCGATCTCGATGCCGGCGAGGAGCGCCTGCACGGGCTGGAAAAGCTGGCCGCGGCGGCGCGCGAGACCTACGACATCGCCGCCGCACAGCTGTCCTCGCTTCGTCATGCGGCGGCCATCGGCTTGGCGAAGGCGGTCATGGCGGAATTGCCGGCACTGAAGCTCGAACGCGCCGCCTTTATTGTGGAAATGAAAAGCGAGGCCGAGAGCCGCATGGAAGAGGGCATCGACCAGATCGAATTCTGGGTGCGCACCAATCCAGGCACGCGGCCCGGGCCGATGATGAAGGTCGCGTCCGGTGGCGAGCTTTCGCGCTTCCTTTTGGCGCTGAAGGTGGCGCTTGCCGACCGTGGCTCGGCGCCGACGCTCGTTTTCGATGAAATCGACACCGGCGTGGGCGGCGCCGTCGCGGACGCCATCGGCCAGCGGCTGGCCCGGCTTTCGAAGCGCGTCCAGGTGCTGTCGGTCACGCACGCGCCACAGGTGGCGGCGCGCGCGGCGACGCATTTCCTGATCTCCAAGTCCGGCACCACCGACCGTGTCGCCACCGGCATTGCCGAGATGGACCGGCCGGCGCGGCAGGAAGAGATCGCGCGCATGCTGGCCGGCGCCACAATCACCGACGAGGCACGTGCGGCAGCGGAGCGGCTGCTGCGCGAGAATACCGGCGCTTCCTGACGGCGCTACTTCTCGATCGGGCCGCTTCTGGTCGGTGAAATTCGGCGTCCGAACAGAGTCAGCATATGGCTCCATCCCGCTGTTTCAGCGTGGTTTTGTCAGAATTCAGCTCCCTTCCATCCGAATCCTGATCTATTGTCCCGGGCCAACAGCAGCCAGGTGCAAAACCATGTCCGAAAAACCAGTCGATGCCCTGACCGAAAGCGAGGCCGAAGCCGAGCTGAAGCGTCTGGCGGAAGAGATCGCCGAGCACGACCGGCGCTACCATACCGAAGACGCGCCTGTTATCACCGACGCGCAGTATGATGCGCTGGCGCGGCGCAACCTTGCCATCGAGGAGCGCTTTCCGGCGCTGGTGCGCGAGGATTCGCCGTCGCTCAGGGTTGGTGCAGCCCCGGCGGAAGGCTTTGCCAAGGTGCGCCATGCGGTGCCGATGCTCAGCCTCGCCAAGGCCTATACCGACCAGGACGTCACCGATTTCATCGAACGCGGCCGGCGGTTCTTCGATCGCGACAAGGATCTCGACATCGCCTTCACGGCCGAGCCGAAGATCGACGGGCTATCGGCTTCGCTGCGCTACGAGAAGGGCGTGTTCGTGCAGGGTGCGACGCGGGGCAACGGTGCCGTCGGCGAGGACATCACCGCCAATTTGAGGACCATTGCCGACATTCCTTCGAAGCTGAAAGGCTCGGGCTGGCCCGAGATTATCGAGATACGCGGCGAGGTCTACATGACCTATGCGGAATTCGAGGCGCTGAAGCAACGCTCGGCGGCGGTCGGCGGCCAGGACTACGTCAATCCGCGCAACACGGCGGCCGGGTCGCTGCGCCAGAAGGATCCGTCCGTCACCGCCAGCCGCAACCTCAAATTCTTCGCCTATGCCTGGGGTTACACGACAGCGGATCCTGCTCCGACCCAGTATGATTCGGTGCAGAAGTTCGCGGAGTGGGGATTCAAGGTCAGTCCGCTGATGGTGCGGGCGAAATCGGCCGATGATTTGATCGCGCATTATCACCGGATCGAAGAGCAGCGCTCGGCGCTTGGCTACGACATCGACGGCGTCGTCTACAAGGTCGACCAATTGGAGCTGCAGCGCAGATGGGGGTTCGTCACCGGCGAACCGCGCTGGGCCGTCGCGCACAAATTTCCGGCCGAACAGGCGATGACGACCCTGCTCAAGATCGACATCCAGGTTGGCCGCACCGGCACGCTGGCGCCGGTGGCACGATTGGCGCCGGTCACGGTTGGCGGCGTGGTGGTCGAGAACGTGACGTTGCACAATGAGGACTACATCAAGGGCCTGGACAGTAGCGGCCAGCCGATCCGCGACGGCATCGACGTGCGCATCGGCGATACGGTGGTGATCCAGCGGGCAGGCGACGTCATTCCGCAGATCGTCAGCGTCGTCATCGACAAGCGGCCTGCTGATGCGGTGCCGTACGAGTTCCCGCATACTTGCCCAATCTGCGGCTCGCCGGCAACGCGCGAGATCAACGAGAAAACCGGCAAGGAAGATTCCCGCCGCCGCTGCACCGGCGAACTGATCTGCCCTGCCCAGGCGGTGGAAGGATTGCGCCACTTCGTGTCACGCGGCGCCCTGGACATCGAAGGCCTGGGTGCTGAAAACATCGACACCTTCTTCAATGCTGGCCTGATCAAGACGGCCGCCGATATCTTTACGCTCAGGGATCGTCGTCCGGCCGTCACCAGGGCGCTGGCCGAGCGGCGCGAAGAGCAGGCGAGGCAGCGCGAGGCCGCGTCGGGCAAGACGCGCAAGAATGTGCGCAGCGTCGAGGATCGCAACTACGAAGGACTCGACAAGCTGTTCGCCGCGATCGATTCGCGCCGCGAGCCGGAGCTCGACCGTTTCATCTTCGCGCTCGGCATCCGCCATATCGGCGAAACGACGGCCGCGGTGCTTGCCCGGACCTTCTCGACCATCGAGGAGCTAATCCGCGTCGGCAAGGAAACAGCGGCCGCTGCCGATCCGCACAGCGTTTTCCCGTCGGTCAACGGCATCGGCGACACGGTGATCGATGCACTGCGCGATTTCTTCGGCAATGAACGCAATGACGACGTGCTCGACGCGCTGCTCAAGCAGGTCAAGCCGAAGCCCTATATCGTCAACGTCTCGGCCGACAGCGAGGTCGCCGGCAAGACGGTCGTGTTCACAGGCTCGCTGGAGAAGATGACACGCTCCGAAGCCAAGGCGATGGCGGAGCGCCTCGGCGCCAAGGTCGCAGGCTCGGTTTCGGCGAAGACGGATCTGGTGGTGGCCGGGCCGGGGGCCGGCTCCAAGCTGAAGCTCGCGAGCGAACTCGGCATCGAGGTGATCGACGAGGACGCCTGGCTGGTGCGGATCGGCAAGGCATGACCGGACCGTTCAGCGGCTTCGGCCCCAAAGCCATTCCGTTCCTGAAGGCGCTGGATTTCCACCAGAGCCGCGAGTGGTTCCTGGAGAATCGCGACCTCTTCGAAAAGGATTTGCGCGATCCCTTCGGCGATCTGGTCGAGACGCTGACCGAGCGCTTCGCGAAGGCAGGGCTCGGCCTGCGCGGCGACCGCAAGAAGTCGCTGTTCCGGATCAATCGCGACGTGCGCTTCGCCAAGGACAAGCGGCCCTACAACAGGCATTTGTCGGCCATCCTATCGCCCGACGGCACCAAGATGGAGCAGGGCGTGTTCTACGTGCATATCGGGCTCGAGCGCTGCTTTGCCGACATTGCCTGGTGGCAGCCGGAGCCGGCGCTGCTGCTGGCGATGCGCAAAGCCATCGAGGCAAAGCCGGACAGGTTTCGTGCCCTGGTGGCGGCGTTGAAGAAGAACTGTCTTGAACTCGAGACGGAAGGCCGCATGAAGCGTACGCCACGCGGCTTCGAGCATATCAGCGATGCTGATCTGATCGCCGCCATCCGCAACCGGCATTTTGTCGTCCAGCATGTCATCGATCCGGCCGGAATCCATACGGCTGCGCTGGTCGACGAACTCGTCGATTTCACCTTGCGCGCCAAGCCGCTGCTCGACTGGGGCAGGGCGATCGAGGCCAAGGTTTCGGAGCATTTGGCCAACCCGTAGCCGTTTCGAATTTCAAGTCGAAGCGCTGGCCGATGCCAGGGGAATCGCTTCAGGTTAACGTTGATTTTTGACGGATGAGATTTTCGAGATAATCGGCGTTGAGATTGGCGAGTTTTCGT
>NZ_JAMYSA010000179.1:0-8041 GCF_040321735.1 Mesorhizobium sp. M0293 | reverse complement strand
GCTGGGAATCATGGCCCTCAAAAACGAGGAGGCCGGCAACGATTACGGTCCGCTGATGGCCGCCTCCACCATCGTCGTCGCCCCCCTCATCATCGCATTCCTCGCAGCCCAACGCTGGTTCGTCGAGGGACTGAGTGGCGGAGCCGTGAAGTAAGTCGATTGATCGGGATAGGGGGACGCCTCGCGACGCCGCCGACCGGGTCACCGGAAGCGGCCACCCGCCCCCGGTTCCCACAGAACGTGGCGTGCGGAGCTACCGCACCACGCTCTTCGGCAGTTGGTTCACAGCACCGCGAGTGCCTGCAGTTCCCTATGCGGGAGCCGCAGTTTGGGTCGCAGTAGCGGGTTCCGTTCTTTGATCTGGTTGAAAGTGCCCCAACTGAGGCGACCGCCATCACGGCTGCGGCTGCATAGAATTCGGCGCCAGTAACGCTCCACGACCTGATACACCTTGATCAGCGACCGGAGATTTCCCGGGACGTCGTAATAGGCATAGTGGCGCGCAGGACGCGGTTTATTTCCGCCCCCTGATCACTGATTTTATAATGCCGTACGCGCCGCGGAGGCGGCGCGTCTGCAGGTGACGGACATCGATAGCAGCCGGATGGTCATTCGCATCGATCAGGGCAAGGGCGGCAAGGACCGCTATGTGATGCTGTCGCCGCAGCTGCTGGAGATTTTGCGCGTCTATTGGCGGTTGACCAAGCCGGGCCGATGGCTGTTTCCCCGGCGCGATGGCCGCGGCCCGACCCACCTGTAGACCTTGGGGATCGCCTGTCGAGCAGCCTGCGAGTTCCTGGGTGTTGAGAAGCGGGTGACGGTGCACACCCTTCGCCATAATTCCGAGACCCAGATTATTCCGAACTCTCCGTTGGAGATCGCTTGATACTCTTTGGTGTTCAAAGACCTGCGCCGAGCCCTAGGGTTTATGGCCCGGTATTATTCGGCTGTCGTCTCTGGGCGGGAATTGTCCCCGACTCTGAGGAGGCGAACGATGACGAATCGGAACTGCGGCGCAACGGCGCCTTCCAAGGGCCCCAGTGTGAGCCCATTGGTCACATTGATGGATTTGGCGCCCGTCTTGGCGGTGAGGATTAGCAAGGTCTCGGAACCTGCCTTCCAGACCATCACCGGCACGGTGCTGAGCCATGACGTCCTACGATACTTGCTCAACAAACATCCTGCCATTGCGCGTCGTCACTGCACTTCATTGTCCAGAAAGCAGGTGGCGCCTCATGTGATTTGAAACACGCTGGCGATGGACTTGCTTCACCACGGCGTCGACCGTTCCGTGATCGCGCTCTGGCTCGGTCACGAGTCGGTGGAAACGACATCCATTTATTTGCAGGCCGATACGAAGCTCAAGGAAGACGCACTTGCCAGGTCGCCGTCCGCCGATGTTCGCGTCAGCCGGTATCGTCCCGACGATCACCTCATGGACCTTCCTCAAGAGCCTCTGATTATGTCGACACACATGTGAGCCATACCCCGGGAAACGCTTGGGTCTTTCGCGCCATCCGGGCCCACTCGGAATAATCTGGGCCTCGGTATTATGCCGCAGATCGTGCAGACGAGGGCGGCGGGGCCGCCCTCGGTTGGATGCCAGGCGTGCTCACCAACCTGTTGAAGGGCGGCTCTGAGGTAGCGGAGCGCCAAACCATGCTCGTCAACGAACACCGTATCATCATCTGAATGGGGCTGGCGACGCGCCAGACAGCGTTTTCAACCCCGCTGCTGCCGCGTCATGCAACGGCACCAGGCGGGTTTTCCGATTGGTCTCGCGGATCAGCAGGCCGTCGTTGGTCACATCGGCCACCGTGTTGATTTTCGCTGAGAGTTGACCGGGGTTGGAGTGAACCCCTCGGACTGGACCAAGAGGCCATCGATACCGGATGGTTTGATGCAGCAGGCTACCATGGCGTGGGGCGCGGCGAAATGTCGGCCGCGCGTTGCCTGTCTGTCTCCTCCCAGAAGAACTCCGAAATGTCCCTATCCAATTCAGCGCCGTCCGAGTGTTCGGCTACCACCGGCGGCGTGACATCGATTGCCTATCACCGCCAGAGCCAGCAGAACCAGCCCGCTGGTCGTCTTCCTTCATGGCGGATGCCACCTTGCCCGGCTAGCATATGGTCATGGGCAGGTTGACCAAGGCGATTTCCTCGATCACTGGTTCGGTGAACTCGGGGCCCGCGACGCCGTCCACGTAGCCTGCACCTCCTGCACGAGTTGAAGGCGACCGTGTGCGAGGATCGACACCCTGCTTACCAGCGCATCAGTCCTGCAAGCGGATACAAAAAGGAGACGAAATTGAACACCCATCACGCCAACTCGCCAATGCCCGAGACGGGGATGATCGACATGACCCGGACCATGCCTCCGTTCATCGAGGAGCTTGAGGACCATATCCGCCATGGCCTTGCCCAAGTCGCTGCGCGGCAGGATTTGGCCACGCTCATCCAGCGGCACCATTTCTTCGGATCGGCGCCCGAGCGCCAGACTGCGGCTGCATGGCTGTCGCGGCGGATGGATGCGCCGATCAGCGGGGACCGCGTGTATATGACTGGCGGCACGCAGAATGCGCTGCAGATCCTGTTACCCCGGCTGGCTGGCGTCGGGGGATGCATCGCGACCGAGGAACTATCCTACGCGGGGACCACCCAGATCAGCCGCCTGTTCGGGATGAAACTCGTCGGTGTGCCGATCGATGACGGTGGGATCGTTTCTGAAGCGTTCCGAGAGGTATGCGAACGACACGCTCCGAAGGTGCTGTATTGCAACCCGACGATTCACAACCCCACTGCCTCGGTCCTGTCCGAGGAGCGCCGTAAGGCCGTCGCGGCGATCGCGCGAGAGCATGGTGTCGCAATCATCGAGGACGACGTCCACGGTATGATTGTCGACAACGCCCCGCGCCCAATCGCCCATTACGCCCCCGATATCACGTGGTACCTGATGTCCGTCTCGAAATGTATCGGCATGGGGCTGCGCACTGCGTTTCTGGTTGGCCCGGACCACGCCGCACTGACGGATCTGTGCGGGCCTGTCCAGAGCCTTTCGTCCTGGTTCGTGCCTGGTATCTCCAGCGCGTTGGTTATGCACCTGGTTGATACAGGGGCCGCCGATAGGATCGCAGGGATGATCCGCAACGAGGTCCGTGCACGACAGAATCTCGCGACTGAGGCGCTGAAGGGACTGTCGTTTCGTACTCACCCTAACGCGCTGCACCTGTGGCTCAACCTGCCCGACAGATGGACGCCGTCTGCGCTGACAGAGGCGGTCCGGCACTTCGGCGTGCAGATGCGCCCCAGCGATCTTTTCAACGCGGGCGGGATTGAAATGCCGAACTCCGTACGGTTGTCGCTGGTTGCCCCGGCCACGCGCGACGATGTCCGCTATGCTGTCAGGTCTGTCGCCGCACTCTTGCAAACCTCCGCAAAGGCAAGATGACCATAGACCCACATCAGATCATTCGCCCAGATTTCTGATTGTCAGCTTTGACGGCCTTCGCCCCGGCCGGCTTCCGCCCGCCCTGGCATTGCACCTGCGCTGGACGTCGATGTCGCGGTGGTCCGTGGGCGGGTATGCCCGGGTGACGGCAGTACTCCGACAGTACGCTGCGCAAGGCTGTTTTGGCGTTGGCGGGTGCCTATGAGGCGGCCAGGCCGACATGATCCTCATTCACTCGAAAATGAAGACCCCGGACGAAATCGAAAGCTTCGCACATGCCTAGAAAGGAACTGTGCCGCTTGTGATCGTCCCCATATCCTATCCAGAAATGAACGAAAAGCATGTTGGCGGGCTAAACAGGGTGGCCATGGTCACATACGGCAACCACGGGCTGCGTGCAGCCGTCACGCGATACGGGCACATTTTGTCGCATCGTTGCCGATGGCGGAGCCCAAAACGCAAGCAAGGAGATAGGCTCTGTCGAAGAGATTTTCCGTCTCCAGGACAAGGAAGCCGCAAAGATCACTGAAAAGCACTTCCTGAGATAGCCGCTCACGACGGGCGGGCGGCGACCACAGTGATTTCGACCAGCGTCCCGGCCGACAGGAGCGCCTGGAAGCAGCAGCGTTGGGGCCAGTGGTCCGGGTCATCACCAACCCATGCCCTCCACTCGACATCAAACTCTATCTTCTGCTCGAGGTCGGCCAGTAGCACATTCACGGAAATCAGGTAGCGCTTGTCGGTCCGAAAAAGCGCTAGAACGCCCTCGATCTTGCTGAAGCTCGCCTCGATTTGCCCTTTCAAGTCGAGGGTCTTGTCGTCGGAGGTCGCAACAGCCCAGACGAGGTTGCCGAATGCGGACCCCGAGCTGCGTCCGGGTGCAACCCCCGGCGTACGCTCTATCGGAAACGAACTATTCATCCTGCCCTCCCTTTCGACGTTTCGACAGATGAAAACTCAAAAATAAGGAACTTTCTCAACAACTGTGCTTGAATACCAACCTGGCGGCTGATTCTGCTGCTACCAGCGCTCTGCGGTTACGTACGACCGGCAAGTCTGCACCTTCTTTTCTTCAAAAACCATGCCAGAAAAGACATTGTGAACAAATGATATTTGAAATTTAACGATTGACTGCTGACAAAGCCACGTAGAGTGTCGCGACACGTACACCGCGACAAAAATATCCTCCGCGATTGTGGAGATGTCAAAATGGACACAATTCGACCGAAAAACGTCCGAAATTACGATATCGTTATCGTAGGGGGTGGTATTGTTGGTCTGTGCATTGGATATGGCCTCGCCAAGAGCCAACTAGGCGTCGCTATACTTGACGGCAACGATGCCGATTTCAGCGCCTCGCGCGGAAATTTCGGAATGATCTCCATCTCAAACAAGGGGGGCAACAATATCCCCTATTTCCGCCTTTCGCTGACCTCGGGGAAGTTATGGCCCTTGTTCGCGGAGGAGATACGCGAATGTTCCGGTATCGATCCGCATTTCGACGCCAGGGGCAAGGTATATTTATTTCTGGGAGAGCGGGAACTCGACGAACAGAAAAGACACATTGAAGAGTTTTCGCGGCGGGCGGGAGCCGAATACCGGAACGAGATTCTCGACAGAGAAAGCGTTGACGAGTTGTTGGGCTATGTCGGTCTGGGCGGGACCGTAAGTGGGGGATCCTTCAGTCCGCTGGACGGATCCGTCGACCCCTTGAAATTCTATTCCAGCCTCCTCCGGGCCTACCGTGTTAGCGGTGGGCACTATCTCTCCGGCCACATCGTTGAGCGCGTTGTTCGCGACACCACCACCTTTCTCGTGACAACGTCAGCGGGCCGGTTCTCGGCTCCGAAAGTGGTAATCGCAGCCGGCCTAGGCATCCCGGCTCTCGCCGAACAGGTCGGGCTCCGGGTGAAAGTCCGTCCGGAGCGCGGTCAGATCATCGTGACCGAAAGGATCGCTCAGGCCTTCAATTACCCGATTAGCGGCTTCTTGCGACAGAACGTCGAAGGCACGGTGATGATCGGCAGCTCGCGCGAATATGCCGGTTGCGACGATCGCACCACGGTCGAAATCCTGAAGGATCTTGCGAAAGGCGCAGTCGAGAGACTGCCCTTGCTGCGCTCGGTGCAAATCAACCGGTGCTGGGCGGCACTCAGGCCACGTACGCTGGACGGTTATCCGATCTATCAGGAATCAGGCGAACAGCCGGGGGCCTTCGTCGTCTCGTGCCACAGCGGCATTACACTATCGGCTCTGCATGCCGGTTTCCTGCCGAAGTGGATCATGGAGGGTGTAAGAGACGGGCTTCTTGAGCCGTTCGGAATGGAAAGGCTACGCAATGAACAACCGGCATGATGTGATTGAACAAGTTTCTCCCATAAATTTGGTATTCGAAGGGCATGCCATTTCCGCCCAGGAAGGAGAGACCGTCGTCACAGCCCTTCTCGCCGCCAATCCGGGTTACACGGGCACCAGTCCGGTGAGTGGACGCCGTCGTGGTCCATACTGCCTGATGGGCGTCTGTTTCGAGTGTCTCGTTGAAATAGACGGCCTTCCAAATCAACGCGCCTGCATGGTGCTCGTACGGGGAAACATGACCATTCGCAGGCAGAACGGACTTCGTCCGCTCAAGCCGAGGGGGCTACAGAAATGAGCCCGGATGTCGTCGTCATCGGCGCCGGTCCCGCCGGCATGGCCGCGGCAATTCAAGCGGCCGAGTTCGGGCTGTCCGCGCTGGTTCTCGACGAACAACCTGCTCCCGGGGGGCAGAGGTTTCGCGGCATCGAAATAGCGGAGCGTCGAGCAACTACAAACGGCGGCGCCCTGGATAAGGACGATGTCCACGGAGCATTGATCGCGAGACGTTTTCAGGAAAGTGGCGTCGCTTATTTGGCGCAGGCATCGGTCTGGGACGTGGCAGCCGATCCGTTCGAGGTTAGCTATCTGCACCAAGGCAGCAGTGTTTCCGTACGGCCTAAAGCCATCGTCGTTGCAACCGGCGCCCTTGAAAGACCCGTGCCGATACCCGGTTGGATGCTGCCTGGCGTGATGACCGCGGGGGCGGCCCAGCTAATGCTGAAGGCGTCTGGACGCATTCCCAAGGGGCGCGTTGCGCTGTTGGGATGCGGGCCGCTCCTCCTTGTTGCGGCAAAGCAGCTTTTGGACGCGGGAGCCGACATCGTCGCGCTGCTCCAGACGACGACCTTCGTCGATTTTCTTCGAGCTACGCCTAATCTTCCGAGCGCATTTCTGGCACCGAAGGTTCTGCTGGAGGGATTGAAACTGCTCGGCTGCACAATCGGCATCAACGCTGCCGCCTCACTGCAAGGCGCAAGAATTCTCGGAGAAGACCGCGTGACCGGCATTGAATATTCGATCGGTCGACGTACCACGACCCTGGAGTGCGATGTAGTGCTCATGCATTTCGGCGTCATCCCCAATACCCAGATCACGCGATTGGTCAGGGCCGACCACATATGGAGCGACCGCCAACTGTGCTGGCAGGCGATGACCAATGCCTGGCAGGAAACATCGATCCCGAACTTGATGGTGGTCGGCGATGGAGGTGGCATCTTTGGCGCAGACGCGGCCGAACTTTCCGGTCGGCTGAGTATTTTGAAGATCGCATCTCAGCGGGCGGCGATACCCGAAGCCGTGAGAGATAGGCTCGCTCATGATCTCAGGACGAAACACAGTAGGCTTGCTCGCGCGAGGGCATTCGTTGACGTGGTGTACCGCCCCCCCGAGGGTTTCTTGCAACCGAGCGCCAACGTAATGGTCTGCCGTTGCGAGGAGGTCATGGGACGCGACATCGAAGCCGCAGTCGCAAACGGTGCTTCGGGCATGCGGCAGCTCAAGGCGCATACACGCTCGGGCATGGGCCCGTGCCGTGGCCAGCTGTGCTCGATGGCGACATCCGCGATTTTGAGCGGGCAATTGGGTGTCGAATTCGGCAGTCTTGAACCCGCGAGCGTCCGACCGCCGCTTCGTCCTTTGACACTCGAGCAACTCGCCTCGACGAAGCACTGCCACTCTCATGTTTGTGATTTTTCATGGAATGAGGACCCTGTTTGAGGGGTGATTTTCGTCCAAACGGGGGTCAGCCTCAATCTCGCTGCATGTGAAGGCTGAAGTCGCGCTTTTTCCGAGGGAGGAATCAGCGCGATGGAACGGAGATCTGGGTCGACGAAACTGGCGCCGGCGGGCTTCGTCGTCGAGCATGCGGAGATCGACACGGATTGCGTATTTCTTGACGTGCGCGCTACGGCGCTTTCGGCCACGTGCCCGTGCTGCGGGACGAGTTCACGCCGGACCCAGAGCCGATATCTGCGGCAAGCCGCCGATCTGCCCATCGCCGGCCGGCGGGTTGTCTTGCGGGTGACGGTTCGCCGTTTCTGGTGCGACGCCGTTCTTTGCCGCCGGCGCATTTTTGCCGAGCGGTTTGGCGCCGATGTTTTAGCCCCGCTATCGCGGAGAACCGGACGCCTTGAGACCATCGTTCATCACTTGGGACTGGCGCTGGGCGGCAGGCCTGCCGCAGCCTTTGCCGATCGCCTGATGGTGCCGGTGAGCAACGATACCCTGTTGCGTGTCG
>NZ_JAMYSA010000178.1:0-8084 GCF_040321735.1 Mesorhizobium sp. M0293 | reverse complement strand
GCGAATAGCGAATAGCGAATAGCGAATAGCGAATAGCGAATAGCGAATAGCGAATAGCGAATAGCGAATAGCGAATAGCGAATAGAAATGATGAGACGGGCGACATAGCCTCGATCAACCCTCACTTTTCAATTCTTCCCCATTTTCTATTCGCTATTCGCTATTCGCTACTCGCTATTCGCTTCCCCCTCCAAATCTCCGAGTCTTCACCGCATCATGCCCTACCAATCCCCGATCTCCCCCGGCCGCTCCTGGTACGAAGACACAGCCGGACCGCGGCCTGAATACCCCGTGCTCGATGGCGACCGTACCTGCGACGTCGTCATTGTCGGCGGCGGCTTCACCGGCCTGTCGGCGGCGGCACATCTGGCCAAGGCTGGAGCGGATGTCGTGCTGATCGAGGCGTACCGTTTCGGAGACGGCGCTTCTGGGCGCAATGGTGGTCAACTTGGCACTGGCCAGCGTGCCTGGGTCGAGGACCTGGAAGCCGAATATGGCTTTTCCCGCGCCAAGGCGCTGTTCGATCTCGCCGAAGAGGCGAAGACGCATCTCCTCGAATTCGCCGCTGCCAACCAGATCGATATCGACTACATGCCGGGCCAGCTTTCGGTGGCGCACAAGCCGCGTTATGTCGACGACTACAAGGCGCATGCCGAGATCATGGCGAGCCGTTTTTCCTACCCACATATCTCGTTCATGGATGCCAAGGAGACGGCGGAGCGGCTGGGGTCGACCGCCTACTTTGGCGGGACGCGCGACACCGGCACTGGCCACATCCACCCGATGAAGCTGGTGATCGGTACGGCGCGGGTGGCAGCGCTTGCAGGCGCGCAGCTGTTCGACGAGACGCCCTCGACGGGCATCATTTCCAGTGGCGGCAAGGTCAAGATCTCGACACCGAGAGGCACGCTGACGGCGCAGAAATGCCTGATCGCGGTCAACGCCTATGGCGGCACGCTCGAGCCGGTGAGTGCGGCGCACATCATGCCGATCGGTTCGTTCATCGGCGCGACGGTGCCTCTGGGAGCGGACTCGAACGTGTTGCCGGGCGGCGAGGCGGTCGACGATTCCCGCTTCGTCGTGCGCTATTTCCGCAAGTCGAGGGATGGCCGGCTGCTGTTTGGCGGACGCGAGATCTATGGCGTCAACGATCCGAAGGATATCCACATCCACATCCGCCGCCAGATCGCGGAACTCTACCCGGCATTGGGGGATGTCGAGATCACGCATGGCTGGGGCGGCTATGTCGGCATCACGGTGCCGAGAAAGCCGTTCGTGCGCGAAGTGATGCCCAATGTCATCTCGGCCGGCGGCTATTCCGGCCACGGCGTCATGCTGTCGAACTTCTTCGGCAAGCTCTATGCCGAAACCGTCGCCGGCAACCGCGACCGGCTGAAGCTAATCGAGGATCTAAAAATCCCGCCGTTCCCTGGCGGTCGGCGCTTCCGCACGCCGCTGCTGTTTCTGGCGCTCAACTGGTTTGCTTTGCGCGACAGGATCTAGAGCCTGCTCCGTCCCGACGGTAAAAGGATCGGTTCCATCTGCTGGTTTGCATGATTTTGGCGAAAGCCTGATGCCACTTTCGGGATCATGCTCCGGGCTGGACAGGATCGCTCTGAATTCCTGTAATATTGCTGTAATATTTGTTGCCGTAGCGGCACATTGCGGAATCCCCATCAAAGGTGCAGAATCGGCTGGGAAGGCGTAGTGATGCCACAATCGCCGGCAAAAGATGCCGGCTGTGGGCGACTGATGGGGAATTCTGCGGGTTTGCCCGCTTTGGTTTCTTGGGACCGATGCAGATCTTTAGCCAGGTTCTTGGCTTTCGATCTAAAGAACATTGGCCCACTTATGGAGGTGGCAAAAGTGAAAGAGCCCTTCAGTTTCGGTACGCCGGAACGTCGGCGCTTTGCCATGCAGTTCGGATACGACATGCGGCCGTCCTTCTGGCAGGGAGTCCGTTCGAACTCGCATCTGGTGATCGCCGCAATCGGCACTGCCGCGTTGCTTGGCGTCGCTGCCGTGGCGCTATGGCTGGCATTGCCGGCCGGCGACAGGCAAGCGGCGGCGAGTTCCGAGCAGACAATTCCAGCGATTCCGGTGAAGACGACGAAAATAGCCCCGGTGGGGGCCGCGGTCGCCGCGGCAGCCGTGCCGCAGATGCGCAAGTCCGACACGGTTTCACCGACCGTGGCGGCTGCGGAAGCCAACGTACAAGCGCTCGCGGCCAATGATCCGCGCTGGACCGGTTCGCAGCCGAAGGCTGCATCCGCTTCCGACGCGCCTGCTCCCAGCCAGGCGGCGAACCAGGCTGAACAGGCGCCGGACAAGCCGGTGGCGGCGTTCGCGCAGCCGGCAGCCGATACCGATGCCAGCACTGAATTAGCCAAGGTTGCCGCGCCCCCCGCGGCGGCGGGCAGCCATCCCGATGGCGCACAAACCGCCGCCATCCCCGCGGTGCAGCCGCCAGTGCCGGCGCAACAGCCAACGACTGGAGGCGACGACAGCAAGGCCAAGGCGAAGCCCAGGAAGGTCGCGGCCGCCGGAACGGGGCGTATCCTGAGGGCGGTGACCATGCGGAGCGGCCCGAAGAAAAATGCCGCCGCCATCGCCACGGTGCCGGCCAGAACCTCGGTGCAGGTGATGAGCTGTAAGCAATGGTGCCAGATCACCTACAACGGCAAGACCGGCTGGATTTACAAGAGTTACATCAAGACCGGCGCCTGACGCCACCGCGATCTGCCGCCAAGCATGCTGCCAATTTCAGGCATTTTGACTTGCATGATCCGTTCCGAAAATCGGTACCGATTTTCGGAGTCATGTGTTGGCACTTTCAGATACAGCGGCCGCCGTCGACCTCCAGCGCCACACCGGTGATGAAGGCGGCTTCGTCGGAGGCCAGCCAGAGTGCGGCGTTGGCGATGTCGAGCGGCGTCGAAAGCCGGCCGAGCGGGATCGATGCGCGGAACTTCTCGCGGATTTCGGGTGTGTCGGCGCCCATGAATTTCTCCAGCATGCCGGTCTCGCCGGCAACCGGGCAGAGGCAGTTGACGCGGATGTTCTTCGGTGCCAGTTCCACCGCCATCGACTTGGTGGCGGTGATCGCCCAGCCTTTCGACGCATTGTACCAGGTGAGGCCGGGCCGCGGCCGCAGACCCGCCGTGGAGGCCGTGGTCAGGATGACGCCGCCGCCTTGCCGCTCCATGATCGGCACCACGGCAAGTGCCGCGTGATAGATCGCCTTCATGTTGACTGATGTGATCAGGTCGAAGGTTTCCTCGTCGACGTTGAGCATATCGCCGTTGCGATGGGTGTAGCCGGCATTGTTGACCATGATGTCGATGCGGCCGAAGGCGCTCTTCGCGGCATAGACCATCTCGTCGAATTCGGAGCGCAGCGAAACATCTGTCTGGGTCCAGATCGCCGCTTCACCGATCTCGCCTGCGACGCGCTCCGCGCCCTTGGCATTGAGATCGGCGACAACGACCCTGGCGCCCTCCTGCGCAAAGCGCCTGGCGATGCCTTCGCCAAAACCCGACGCAGCACCGGTGATGACGGCAACCTTGTTTTCCAGACGCATGATTTTCCCGCTCATGATTGGTGACGATCGACCGGCACGCCAATGGCGTGCGTCCGCGCCAAGCCACGGCTTCTGACCGGGTTGGTCGAAAGATGTGCGGCCATCGCCGATTTCTCCTTTGGCTTTCGCCCCGATCCCGCTCTATGCTGCAACTGCGAAGGCTTCCGGAGCCGCGCCTGTCGACAAGCCTCCGGGGTACCGGACTGTCAAGAGGCACGCGCCACACTCAGATGTGACACCATGGCACTGGAAAATTTAAATCGATTAGATTATATCAGCCGCGTATTTGTGACCGGCGTCAGAGCGGACAGACCATGACCAGCCAGATCATCCCCGTCGACCCTTTCGACTTCATCATTTTCGGCGGCACCGGCGATCTGTCGGAACGCAAGCTTCTGCCGTCGCTCTACTATCGCCAGCGCGACCATCAGTTCTCCGAGCCGACGCGCATCATCGGCACGTCGCGCTCGAAAATGAGCGATGAGGAATTCCAGGCCTTCGCTAGCCAAGCGATCTCCGAGCACGTCAAATCGGCCGATATCGACGCCAAGGAGCTGAAGACCTTTCTGGCGCGGCTATCCTATGTTTCGGCCGATGCAACGACCGGCGCCGGCTTCGACAAATTGAAAAAGGCGATCGGCGACAGCGACCGCATCCGCGCCTTCTACCTGGCGGTGGCGCCGGCGCTGTTCGGCGATATCTCGCACAAGCTGAAAGAACACAATCTGATCACGCCGAACTCCCGCATCGTGCTGGAGAAGCCGATCGGCCGCGACCTTGCCTCGGCGCGAGCGCTCAATGATCTGGTCGGCGACGATTTCCACGAAAGCCAGATCTTCCGCATCGACCACTATCTCGGCAAGGAGACGGTGCAGAACCTGATGGCGCTGCGCTTTGCCAACGCGCTCTACGAACCGCTGTGGAACTCCGCCCATATCGACCACGTGCAGATCACCGTGGCCGAGACCGTGGGGCTGGAAGACCGCGTCACCTATTACGACAAGGCCGGCGCGCTGCGCGACATGGTGCAGAACCACATACTGCAGCTGCTGTGCCTCGTCGCCATGGAAGCGCCGTCATCGATGGATGCCGACGCGGTGCGCGACGAGAAGCTGAAGGTGCTGCGGGCGCTGAAGCGCATCAACGGCAACGAGGCGCCGAAGCACACCGTGCGTGGCCAGTACCGCGCGGGCGCCTCGGCCAGCGGAGCTGTAAAGGGCTATGTCGAGGAGCTTTCCCACGACAGCAACACCGAGACCTTCGTCGCCATCAAGGCCGAGATCGGTACCTGGCGCTGGGCGGGCGTTCCGTTCTACCTCAGGACCGGCAAGCGGCTGGCAACCCGGGTTTCGGAAATCGTCATCGAATTCAAGCCGATCCCGCACTCGATCTTCGGCGACAGCGCCGGGCCGATCTTCGCCAACCAGCTGGTCATCCGGCTGCAGCCCGACGAAGGCGTCAAGCAGTTCATCATGATCAAGGATCCGGGTCCGGGCGGCATGCGGCTGCGCCAGATCTCGCTCGACATGAGCTTCGCGCAATCCTTCGATGGCCGCGCGCCGGACGCCTACGAGCGGCTGATCATGGATGTCATCCGTGGCAACCAGACCCTGTTCATGCGCCGTGACGAAGTCGAGGCGGCGTGGAAATGGATCGACCCGATCCAGAACGCATGGGAAAGCGCCAGACAGGAGGCGCAGGGCTATACGGCAGGCACCTGGGGACCCTCGGCCTCCATTGCGCTGATCGAACGTGACGGGCGGACATGGCACGAGAGCAATTGAACGGCACCGCCTATAGCTGGAACGGCTTCGCCGGGCGCCAGGAGCTGGCGGCCGCCCTCGCCGGTCATGTCGCCGACCGCCTGACCAGGGCAATCGCCGAGCGCGGCATAGGGCTGCTCGCCGTCTCCGGCGGCACCACGCCGGCAAAATTCTTCGCCGCCCTATCGGCGATACCCATCGCCTGGGACAAGGTGATCGTGACGCTGGTCGACGAGCGCTTCGTGCCGGCCTCCTCGCCGCGTTCCAACGCCGGGCTGGTGGCGGCCAATCTCTTGCAGAACGCGGCCAAGGCGGCCCGTTTCGTGCCGCTCTATCACGAAGCCACCAGCATCGAGGATGCGGCTTCATCCGACAATGCGGCGCTGCGGTCGCTGCCCTGGCCGCTCGATGTCGTCGTGCTCGGCATGGGGCCGGACGGCCATACCGCCTCGTTCTTTCCCGATGCCGATGACCTGGCAACACTGCTCGATCCGTCCTCCGACAGGATCGTGCTGCCGGTTCATGCGTTGAGTGCGGGAGAGCCGCGGCTGACGCTTTCGCTGGCGCGCATTGTCGATGCCGGCTTCATCGCGCTGCACATCGAAGGCGAGGACAAGCGCACCGCCTTCGACGGCGCGGTGGCATCTGGACCGCGAAAGCCAATCCGCGCCGTGCTCGATGCCGCACAGAAGCCCGTAGAGGTTTTCTGGGCGCCCTGATTTGAAATGTACTGAGGGTCCCGGCGGACAGCCGGTTTGTGTTCCGGGACCTCGCCTGAAAGGACCGACACCATGACCGTCAGACGCGACATCGAAGCCATCACCGAGCGTATCCGCCAGCGTTCAAAGCCAGGCCGCGAGCGTTATCTCAGCCGCATCGCCGAGGCGTCGAGCCACACCGCCAATCGGGCCGTGCTGTCGTGCGGCAATCTCGCCCACGGCTTTGCGGTGTGCAGCCCCTCGGAAAAGCAGGCGCTGGGTGCCGACAAGGTGCCTAACCTCGGCATCATCACCTCCTACAACGACATGCTGTCGGCGCATCAGCCTTTCGAGACCTTTCCGGCGCTGATCAAGGACGCGGCACGCGAGGCCGGCGGCATTGCCCAGGTCGCAGGCGGGGTGCCGGCGATGTGCGATGGCGTGACACAAGGCCAGCCCGGCATGGAGCTGTCGCTGTTTTCGCGCGACGTGATCGCCATGGCGGCCGCGATCGGCCTGTCGCACAACATGTTCGACGCCGCCGTCTATCTCGGCGTCTGCGACAAGATCGTACCGGGGCTGGTGATCGCAGCCCTCACCTTCGGTCATCTGCCGGCGGTGTTCATTCCCGCAGGACCGATGACCACTGGCCTGCCGAACGATGAAAAGGCCAAGGTCCGCCAGCTCTATGCCGAGGGCAAGGCGGGACGCGCCGAACTGCTGGAGGCCGAGTCCAAGTCCTACCATGGGCCGGGCACCTGCACCTTCTACGGCACGGCGAATTCCAACCAGATGCTGATGGAGATCATGGGTCTGCACACGCCCGGCGCTTCCTTCGTCAATCCCGGCACACCCCTGCGCGAAGCGTTGACCCGCGAGGCGACCAAGCGGGCGCTGGCGATCACCGCGCTAGGCAATGCCTATACGCCGGTTGGCCGGATGATCGACGAGCGTTCGATCGTCAACGGCATCGTCGGCCTGCACGCCACTGGCGGCTCGACCAATCACACCATCCACCTGATCGCCATGGCGGCGGCGGCCGGCATCGCCATCACCTGGCAGGACATTTCCGACCTTTCGGAAGCGGTGCCGCTGCTGGCGCGAGTCTATCCGAACGGTCTCGCCGACGTGAACCATTTCCACGCGGCCGGCGGCCTCGGCTTCCTGATCCGCGAACTGCTCGACGAAGGCATCCTGCACGAGGATGTGCAGACGGTCTGGGGCGAAGGCCTGCGACCCTACGCGGTCGAAGCAAAGCTCGGCACCGATGGCAGCGTGGTGCGCGAAGCCTCGCCGCGGACAAGCGGCGACGAGAAAGTGCTGGCGCCGTTCAACAAGGCATTCCAGGCGACCGGCGGCCTGAAAGTGCTGTCGGGCAATCTCGGCCACGCCGTCATTAAGACGTCCGCCGTGAAGCCGGAGCGGCGCATCATCGAGGCGCCGGCCAAGGTTTTCGACAGCCAGCAAGGGCTGAATGAAGCGTTCAAGGCAGGCACGCTGACCGGCGATTTCATCGCCGTCATCCGCTTCCAGGGGCCGAAGGCCAACGGCATGCCGGAACTGCACAAGCTGACCACCGTGCTCGGTATCCTGCAGGATCGCGGCCAGCGCGTGGCGCTGGTCACCGACGGGCGCATGTCTGGCGCCTCCGGCAAGGTGCCGGCGGCGATCCATGTGACGCCGGAAGCAGTCGAGGAGGGTCCCATCGCCAGGATCCACGAAGGCGACATCATCCGGCTCGACGCCGAGGCTGGGACACTTGAGGTGCTGGTGCCGGCCGGCGACTTCGCATTGCGCCGGACGGCCGATGCCGACCTCATCGGCAACGAGTTCGGTTTCGGCCGCGAGCTGTTTGCCGGGTTCCGGCAATTGGTCGGTCGCGCCGACCACGGCGCCAGCGCGTTCGGCACGGCTTGACGCAATCATCATCCTGTCCATGAAAAAGGGCGGCTCTTGGCCTAATGCAGTTCACTTAAGCAAAGTTGGGTAAGATTTTTCGATCAGGATGGGGATTCGTTCCCATCCTGGTTGTGTTTTTGATGT